>CAVAYV010000074.1:0-8921 GCA_963593015.1 bacterium
TCTTTAGGGTTAGGGAAATTGAAAATGCCTCGGGTCATCGGCTTTTTGGTAAGCGGTCTCATCATCGGGCTGATTAGTCTTATCCCTTCATCTTGGCTACAAGAATCCTATTCTTATTCCAAAACCGGTTTGGATTTCTTTGCCAAGGTCGGTGTGATCCTCATTATGTTCAGCGCGGGGCTAGAGACGGATTTGAACAAAGTCAAATCGCTAGGCGTCAAATCGGTGGTCATTACTTCTTTAGGGGTAATCTTTCCTTTGATTTTTGGCTATTTGGCCGCCTTTAGCGTCAATAGGTGCACGAATGGGGCTTTGAATATCGCTGGCGTCAATCCAACCTTCACTGAGCTTTATTATGGTGTCATCCTTTCAGCGACTTCCGTTTCGATAACCGTCGCTACCTTGAAAGAGATTCATAAGCTTGATACACCGGTTGGCACTGCCCTTATCAGTGCCGCGATATTAGATGACATCATTGGCATTGTTTTGCTTTCTTTGGTTATTTCTTTGGCAAATACCGGAAGCGGTGCGCTGGATAATAGCACCTTCGCTGGGATGATCTTGAATGCTAGCGGCTTAGCCAACAATACTGCCGTTTCTATCCTTTTCATCATCTTATTCATGGCGTTATTCTTCGTTTTGACTTTCTTTTTAGGGAAATTCGTCAAACGCTTCTTCGATTATCTAAATAAAAAGCACCCGCATCATATCCGTATCACTATTTTTGCTTTGGGCATCGCTTTCTTATGGAGCTATTTGGCGGAATATTTCTCAATCGCCGATATCACCGGTGCCTTCATGATGGGCCTTATTCTTTCTAAGAGCGGCCCAGAATCCTATATCGACCATAGATCCGAGACCATCAGCGACAATGTTTTCGCCCCGGTGTTTTTTGCTTGCATCGCGATGAATATGTTCGGGAACGTCTCTAGTTTCTCTGGCACGTTCTTGCTATTTGGAATCATTTGGGTCATCGTCGGATTATTAGGGAAAGTGCTTGGCGCTGGCATTGGCGGATTGATCACCAAATTCAGCTTCGCTGATTCCTTATGCATCGGCGTTGGGATGATGGCGAGAGCAGAAGTGCTTATCGTCTGTGCCCAAAAAGGGATTGACGCTGGGCTTATCGATTCCCAAATTATGGTCTATACCTTGGCTTTGATCCTGATTTCTTCCTTTGCCACCCCGCTTATCTTGAAATTCATCTACCGCGAGGAAGCAAAACTCGGCATTGAGGGAAGCGAAAAAGGGAGAGAAAACCTCAATAGCGAAAAATAAAGAGGAAATGCTCTTATAGTCCCTTTATTTAGAAGGGATTTTCTTTTATCATTTTCCTTATGAAATTCCTCAAGAAAGATTTAAACGGCATCAAATTTTATTGGCTTTTGATCGCTTTCTCGCTTTCTATAATCGGAATTTGTCTTGGCAGCGCCTTTGACATGGATATCAATAACGCTTTATATAACAAGGATTCGTGGTTCGGCAATTTTTTTGAGACCTATGTTTTGGCTTTCTGCTATATGATTTTCCCTCTTGGGGGGATGAGTTTGATGATAGGCTTACTAAAAAACACGAAAAAAGGCTGGAAAATTTTTGGAATCGTGATTTATGTCATCTCTTTTCTTTTGAACGTCTATCTTTCGAAAGTGGCATTAAGCGAGAAAAATGAATATGGCTATAGTGTCTCTAATGCGCTTGCTTATTTGATCGGGGTTGTTGTAGCTATGCTAGGAAGCGCGGTCGCCTATCTATTTTTAGACAAAGAAAAAAGTAGCGAATGCATCAAAGGCGGTAGTCTTATTTTGGTTTGCAGCGGCCTTATTTTGCTTACCTCTGGTCTTGGGCTAAAATATTTGGCGGCAAGACCTCGTTACCGCTTTTTGATGGGGGATGCGCTAGACCAAAGCGGTTTAGGTCTCACTTTCAAAAATTGGTGGGAGTGGTCCCCCTTCAGCCATAATAGCGGAGATTATTTCAAAAGCTGGCCAAGTGGCCATACGAGTGCTGCTTTTTGCTTCTGCTTGCTTCCTTTTTTGGGATCGGCTTTCAAAAAGACGAATAGATATACCAATGTTATTTTATTCGGTCTCGCTTTCGTTTTCACTCTTTTGATGGCCTTATCTAGGATTGTTGCTGGCGCCCATTTCCTTACCGATGTCTCTAGCGCTTTCGCTCTTGGAGTCCTTCTGATTTTGCTAGGTTATTCGCTTGTTGATTTTGTCAGTCGAAAGAAAATAAAAGAGGCCGATTAAGGTCCTCTTTTTTCTTTCGTCAACGGAAAAAGCCTTATCTAAAGATAATATTCTCCAAAACGATAAAAATTTATGCGAAAACAATTTAATTATTTCCGAAGAATCGCTATTATATGCATTGTTTGGTGTTAGAGGAAATATAGATGCGTGATTACGAGAGATGGCTCGCTAATGTTAAGGATGAAGCCTTGCTTAATGAGCTCAAAGGAATGGATGAAGACGCCAAAGAGGCGGCTTTTTATAAGGATTTGGAATTCGGAACTGCCGGATTACGAGGATTAATCGGGGCTGGCAGCGCTTGCTTGAACATTTATACGATCGGTAAGGCGAGCCAAGGCGTCGCCAATTACGCCAAAAAGCATTATGGCGAGAACGCTTCCGTGGCTATCTCCTACGATTCTCGCATCAACTCCACTCTTTTTGCGGAATATGCCTCTCGCGTCTATGCCGCTAACGGGATCAAGGTTTATCTTTATCCTGAGCTTGAGCCTACCCCATTACTTTCTTATGCCGTGAGATATTATCACACTTCCGTCGGCGTTATGGTGACCGCCTCCCATAACCCAAAGCAATATAACGGCTATAAGGTCTATGACCACACCGGTTGCCAAATTACCTCTGATGCCGCTTCGGAGATCGTCGATCTAATCGAATCTTTGGATGTCTTCAATGACATTAAGCTCATTGATTTTTCGTTAGGCCTTGAAAAAGGTTTGATTGAATATATCAAGCCTGATTGCCTGAATAGCTTTTTGGATTATATCAAAACAAAAGAGATCAAAGAAATCACTAATAGAGACCTCAAAATCATTTATAGCCCTTTGAATGGGACTGGCTTAGTGCCAGTGACAAGAGCCTTGGCTAACGCTGGTTTTTCTAACGTCAAAGTGGTGCCAGAGCAAGAATATCCTGATGGCAATTTCACGACTTGCCCAAAACCGAATCCTGAGCTCAAAGAAGCTTTAAAATTAGGAATCGATTTATTAGAGAAAGAGAATGCCGACATCGTTTTGGTCACCGATCCTGATTGCGATAGAGTCGGGACCGCGGTCAAATACAAAGGGAATATAACTTTGATAAACGGGAACGAGATGGGGATTCTTCTTTATGATTTCTTATTACGATACAAGAAGCAAATCCCTAATAGCGTCGTTGTCAAAACGATCGTCACCACCGATATGATCAAACCAATGGCCAAAAAAGCCAATATGGAATTGCGTGAGGTCTTGACGGGTTTTAAATATATCGGCGATCAGATAAACAAGCTCGAAAAAGAAGGAAACAAAGACAGATATTTCTTCGGCTTTGAAGAAAGCTATGGGTATTTATCCGGAACTGGCGTCCGAGACAAAGACGCCGTTGATGCCTCTTTGCTTATCGCCTTTATGACCCAAGCTTTGAAAGACGAAGGGAAATCGCCAATCGATCGCTTAGAGGAGCTTTATAAGGAATTCGGCTATTCGAAGACTGCCCAGGACAATTTTGAATTCCCTGGCCCGAAAGGCTTTAAGACCATGCAAAAAATCATGAAAAAATGGCATGAATACGCCGATAATCACAAAGATGAATATCACTTTGTCAATGACTATGACGCCAAAATATCATATGCAGGCGGCGTTAGTAGCCCTCTTGATCTCCCAAAAAGCAACGTTCTCAAATTCGGTTTGAAAAACGGCTCCTGCTTAACTATCCGCCCTTCTGGCACCGAACCGAAGATCAAAGTCTATTATTATATCGTCAATAAAGAAGAGGCGGCTTTGCCAAATGACTTGAAAGAGTTAAGGGATTTCGTCAACCGCTCCTTCGATGAATTCAAAAAATAGATGAGCATCCGCTCTCCTAGATAAACTTTCTCGGCTTTTTCTTTTGGAAAATGTCCATTTATATGTCTATTAACTAATGAAAGGACATATTTATGAATCACGTTTTAGCTTTTGCGTTCGGAGAAAAATCCTCTTTAGCGGTAATCGGGGCTTTGGTAATCCTTGTCGGGATGGTTTTGTATCTTCTTTATAAATATAGCAAATTAGAAAAGGAGACGAAGAAATTCAAAAAAGAGGATTTCGATGACAATGATTAAAAGGATATCTTTAAACCCCTTTTCAATTCGAAAATACCTTCAATTTGAAAATATTGCTTGAATAATCTTTGCCAATCATTAAAGTATTCCCATAAGCAAAGAAGAGGAAGAGTAATCTTATCTTGATCTTATAGAGAATCCTTGCTGGTGGAAATAGGATAGAAAAGGAAAGACGAACATGGCCTTGGAGCTGAATGGTGAACTCTAGTAGCCATATCCGGGAATGCCCGTTATAGCAGAAAAGCTTGTTAGAGCTTAAAGGTGAGCATGGATATGTTCATGAATTAAGGTGGTACCACGGGTAAATATGCCCGTCCTTAGGATGCTTCTTTTCTAGAAGCGAAAGAATAAGGACGGGTTTTCTTTATTCTTAGGAAGGAGAGATGTGGCATTACTAGAAATTAGAAATCTCACGAAGAAATTCGATGACAAAGTCGTTTTGGACAATGTCTCCCTCAATGTCGAAAAAGGCGATATCTACGGAATACTAGGCTCCTCTGGGGCAGGCAAAAGCACTTTGGTAAGATGCATCAATTCCTTGGATAGATTCCAAGAAGGGGAGATATATTATGAAGGCAAGCTGATCGTCAGCCCCACTTTAGCCTTAGAAAGAGAGAAAAGAAGGAAATTCGGGATGATCTTTCAATCCTTCAATCTTTTAGAGCAAAAGAATGTTTTGGATAATGTGCTTCTGGGACTAAAAATCAATCACGTCGCAAAAAAAGAACGAATGCGTTTGGCTATTGAGGCTTTAGAAAGAGTTGGGCTAGTTGATCGCGCCAAAGATTACCCCTCGCAATTAAGCGGTGGGCAAAAGCAAAGAGTCGCGATTGCTAGGGTGTTGGCCTTAAAGCCCGAAGTGCTTCTTTCCGATGAAGCCACAAGCGCTTTAGACCCTGAGAATGCCTCTTCGATCTTAGCCCTCCTTAAATCTTTGAACCAAGAATATGGCTTGACGATCTTAATGATTTCCCACCAAATGAACGTCATTGAGGAAATCTGCAATAAAGTCGCGATCATCGATCACGCCAAAATCGTCGAAGAGGGGAAACTCTCAGACGTCTTCTTGAACCCAACTAGCGAGATTACCAAAAAACTTGTCTATTCCAACCAAGTCCATACATCCTTGGATGAGGATAAATTCTTCAGAATCGTCTTTGATGGGGATGTTGACACGCCTCTTATCGCCAATATCGTGTCTGAAGCCGGGATTTCGGTCTCTATCGTCTACGCTTCGACGAAAGTGGTGGAAGGGAAAGTATATGGGCAAACCATCATCAAGAGCCCAAAAGAAGAAAAAGACAAAGAGAAGCTAAGGAAATATCTGACATTAAAAAACGTCCGCTTCGAGGAGGTAGACCATGAATATTGATTTATGGAAAGTCACTTATGAGACGCTATTAATGACTCTTATCTCGACCTTGCTTGCTTATGCAGTTGGCTTGCCGCTTGGCGTTATTCTCAAAATGACGGCCAAAGATGGCTTGAAGCCAAATAAATGGGTCAATTCGATTTTAGGGGTTCTTACCAATTTCCTAAGAAGCGTCCCTTGCCTTATCTTGACTGTCATTCTTCTCCCTTTGACGAGAATGCTATTAGGAAGGGGGACGGGAATGTGGTATACGATGATCATCCCTCTATTCTTCGCTAGCTTCGCCTATGTCGCTAGAAACGTCGAACAGTCCTTGCAATCCGTTGATAATGGACCAGTCGAAGCCGCTAGAAGCTTAGGGGCCAATAACTTCCAAGTGATTACGAAAGTCTTGATTCCAGAAGCAAGAAGCTCGCTCATCTTAGGAGTCGCAATCACCATCGTCAACGTTCTTGGATACACTTCTTTCGCCTACAATATCGGGGCGGGAGGGTTGATTTCCGAAATCTGGCTATATTATTCTCGCCATACTTCGGATTTCATGAATAGCTACGTCTTCTGGGTCTTGATTGTTATTGTTGTCGTAATGGTTGAATTAATACAGGAATTAGGCTTATTCTTAGCCAAGAAATTAGATAAAAGAAAACATTGAAAACGGAGAAAAAGAAAAATGAGAAAATCACCTATTATCTTAGTCGCATTGTCTTTATTGTCATTAGCTAGCTGTGGCGGAAGCGACACTTCCAAAGTCATTAATGTCTGCGCTAGCGAGATCCCTCATGCGGAAATATTAACAAATGCCGTCAAGCCATTGCTTGCTAAATCTGGCTATACCTTGAATGTCACGATCTTAGATTGGACCATCCAAAATAGCGAAGTCGAGGCTTTGACTTATGACGCCAATTATTTCCAACATCGCCCCTATCTCCAGCAATATGATGGCGGTAGCGCGAATTACGATACGAATTATACCTATAAAAAAGTCTTTCCTGTCGCAAGTGTCCATTTTGAGCCATTAAGAATCTTTGCTGGCAAAAAAACCGCTGCCGAATTCGAAGATAGCAAAAAGAGCGCCACTTATGAAATCTGCTCCGATGTCTCTAATGAGATCAGAGCGCTTGATTTACTGGTGAAGTCTGGGGTCATCGATTCCTATGATACCGATAAAGATGGCAACCCCATCAATCTTCCAAGCAATATCACTTTGATTGATGAGAATTTGCTTGTCTCTTCGATGAATGACTACGATTACGCGGTCTTGCCCTGCAATAGCGCTTTGACAGGTCATCTCACTGCCGATAATAGCTTGCCCGTTGAGTCGGACGAAGTAAAAGATATGAGAGCCAATGTTTTAGCGGCAAATGTCAGCAAATACAACACCGATTCCCTCTATAAGAGCAAAATCGATGTCCTCGCCAACGCTATCCTTTCTAGCGATGTCGCTAGTTTCATCACTTCCAATTATCAAGGCGTCATCTCAGTTGCTCAAAAAGATCTAAGAAAATAAGCCAATCAAGCAAAAGTCACCTTCATCGGTGACTTTTTTAAAAAAGAAGCAATATCCCGAAAGTGGAGCTTACTAAGGCGATAGGAACTAAAATCACCCCATATTTGACAAATTGAAGATAAGTGAATTTAACTTCGTATTTCTTTAATAAAGACATCCACATTATCCCTGCCAAAGCCCCAATTGGGGTCAAGTATGCGCCGATATTCGAACCGATGATCGTGGCATAGGTCGCTAGATTGCCTTCACTAGATAGTAACGAAGAATATAAAATCGACATTGGGATGTTATTTATCAGATTGTCAAACAAAGTGGAACTTATCGAATACGCGAAAGCTGTAGCGATATCATTCATTGAGAAGAAACGCAAAGCCTCCAATAAATAATCCGTCACGCCGTTTTCCTTTAAGGATAGAACCAAAACAAACATCGAGATGACAAAAGGAATCAAATTATACGGAAGCCTTTTATAGGTATCTTTGAGATTTGAGAAATCTTTTTCTTTTATGGCGAAGATCAATAAAACAACACTAAGAGAAATCATCGCAATCAAAGTCACGCTCCACATTTCTAAACCGATATAATTCGAGATGGCTAGTAATATTGTCGTAATCGCTAAGATCGATAGGTTAATTACCGTCAAAGGCTTATTTTTAACCTCGATTCTCTCATTTTGAATAGCCTCCATTGGCTTAGCTAAGTCCTTATGGAAGATTAATAGAATAATAGATAAAGTGGCGATTCCCGCAAAAAGGGTTCCTAGCCACATTTTGGATAAGTAATCCAAAAAGGCGATTCCTTTTGATGATGATAAATAGATATTCGTGGGATTTCCAATTGAAAGAAGCATCGAATAAGTGTTGGCATTGACGAATTCCATAAGTAAATAAGGCAAAGGATTTATCTTCGCTTTTTTCGAAAAATGGATGATGAAAGGGGTGAAAGTCAAAATCACGATGTCATTGGAAGTGAATATGGTTAAAATAGCCACCAAAAGATAGACGATGAAAAATATTTTGTATTGGTTGTTTTTGGATCTTTCTAGGGCCTTAGAAGAGAGATAATTGAAGAAATTCAATTCATCCAAAGAGATGGAAATCATCGATAAAGATAGGAATAAAAGCAAAATCTTTATAGGGTTCATCGAACCATTTGAAAGATTGCTCCATAGGCATTCGAAAGAAATCTGTTTTGTTAACAAAGTAACGATCGCCCCTAAAGAAGTTATTATCCAAAAGGTTTGGTATGAGGTATTTTTAATCTTGATGGTTGGCTTAAAGATGATCGCGATCATCATTAAGGCTATAGTGATTAAGAAACTATTAAGCGATAAAGTCATTGCGATTGACTATTATAGTGCTTCTTGCCAAAACAAAAATAGACGGTTCTCTAAATGTTGTGGAAACCTCTGCAGGCGTCCTTAACAAACTATCACTTCTCTAACGGGTTATCAAGATACCTCCAGCATTTCACGCGCCTTCTCCATTTCCGCAGGTTGTAGTGGTTGGCGAGGTTGACGAGGAAGAGCTCCTCGGCGTCCTCGCTCACCCATTGGATGTGCTTCCTCGCCGCCCTCTTGATCTCCGAGTTGAGGGCCTCGATCCTGTTGTTGGCGTAGATGCAGTACCTCACCTCTTCCCTGAAGGCATAGAAGGCGATGTTCAGGACAAGATAATTTTCACCAATTAGGATGAAATAATTTTTACCAAC
>CAVAYV010000075.1:0-1733 GCA_963593015.1 bacterium
TCAAAAGCAGAGGCGAGAGGATCGCTATCGCCAGAAAAGAGCAAAGGATATCAAAAAACCGTTTCCAAAACATATAGCATTTGCCACCTTTGACAGTGACGCTAACGCCATCCGAATTTAAAACGTTTTGGTTTTTGTTTTCGTTAATCATAGTAAACGCGGCAAATAAAATATTTGCCTCACAAATTGAGAGCCCGTTAAAACGGCTGAAAGAATTATAACAAAAAAAAGGACGAATTAAACCTTCAATGAGCATGCCTTGAATAGTTCTTGTTTACATAAGAAAAAATCATTGCAAAAATCATTTATTTTTTTGGTTTTTTGTTTCTTTTTTTGTAAATCGCCAATGAAAACATTGATTTTTCAAACAAAACCAAAATTCACAAATCCATCGCGGTTTTATCAAGCAAAAACCTTTCGACACCTATATATAAAATGCCATTATCATCGTGCCAAGGAACAACATTGTCTCTTATTACGACGATTTTTTTGAAGGAGTCCGGTATCCTCTTATAAACATCCGTTTCTTGCTTTCTTTTAGACTCATCCGGAATTGCGAATGCGGATTGGATGTAATATCTATTAGAGCCTTTGTTGGCTATGAAATCAACTTCTTGCTGGACTCTTTGGCTTTTGCCGTCAACGTTTCTTATTGAATGTTCAAGGATACCAACGTCTACGCAATAGCCCCTTAAGCAAAGTTCATTATAGATGATGTTCTCCATGATATGATTTTCTTCTTGTTGACGGAAATTTAAACGCGCGTTCCTCAACCCAACATCCTCAAAGTAATATTTCAACGGTGATTCAAGATAGCTTTTGCCTTTGATATCGTACCTTTTAGCCTTATTGATCACGAAGGTATCCTCAAAATAATCAAGATATCTGTCTATTGTTTTAGAGGCAATAGAAATATGCTTCATGCTTTGGAAGGAATTCGCGAGTTTTGTTGGATTCGTGAGTGATCCGATTGAAGAGGAAATCATATCCAGCAAATCTTCCAAAATCGCTTTGTCGTTAATCAATTTGTGCCTTTCTAAAACATCCGTTAGATAAACTTTCTCAAAAAGTCCTTTTAAATACGAAACTTTTTCTTCGTCTGAATCAAGCGCCATCAGATAAGGCATCCCGCCATAGGTCACATATTCGTTCCAAACTTTGTTTTTATCACCGGCAAAAGCGTTATAAAATTCAAGATAGGACAACGGATGAATCCTGACTTCATCGCTTCTGCCGCGAAATTCCGTCAAAATATCCTTTGAAAGCATTTTAGAGTTGCTCCCGGTTACATATATATCCACATTGCTTCTTTTCAATAGGCCTAACAGAATATCCACAAAAGTAATCATGTCACCGTCATCTAGATATGGGTTTTTAACCGGTTTCACTTTTTGTATCTCATCCAAAAAAACATAATATTGTCTATCGTCTTTGATTTTCCCTTTGATGTATTCATCTAAAAACAAGGGTGATCTGTATTTGATGTTTTCGCTTTCATCTAAAGCTAAACAAATAATGTGGTCTTTTTCAATTCCCACTGAAAGGAGGTAATTATAAAAAATATTAAAGAGCAAATATGATTTCCCGCATCTTCTTATCCCAGTGATTACTTTTACAAGGCCATTCCGTTGTTTTTTAATAAGTTTGTTCAGATATTGTCCTCTATCGATCATAATCGCCCTCTATTTGTAGATTTGGACGCAAAAGTGCATACAGATGCATTTTTAGGTCGT
>CAVAYV010000075.1:2514-6445 GCA_963593015.1 bacterium
CGGTATTCAGAATCAGTTCTATCAAAGATGTTAGCCTCCAATATGCCTTTATCATTGGCCTTGCACAATGCTTGGCTTTAATCCCAGGCACCTCTAGATCTGGCGTCACGATCTGCGCGGCCTTGCTTCTTTCTATCGATAGAGCCACCGCTTCAAAGTTTTCCTTCTATCTTTCAATTCCAGCGATGCTTGGCGGGAGCTTAGTCAAAGCCGCCAGCTATGCGATCAATGTCTCGAAAGGAAATGCCGATCCAATAACGTCATTCCAAATCGTTTTGATAGTTATAGCGATGCTTGTGGCCTTTGCCGTTTCCTTACTTGTCATCAAGTTCTTTATGAAGCTCATCCGTTCAAGAACCTTTGTTGGCTTTGGAATCTATCGCATTGCCTTAGGCATAGTCCTTTTGATCGTCTTTTTCGCTGCCAATAAAGGACAATTGGATGTCATGAATGCCATCACTCCTTTATTTAACGCAAACGCCAATTTGCCAAAGCTAAGTGTTAAGCCTAATTTATTTAAATTAGCGGCCTAGTTCTATATAATAACAAGCACACGGGGTAACAAAATGGAAAATAAGAACCTAGTTGAGGAAAGTAGAGGCTCTTCTAACGAAGGAGTCGTCTACGAAGAAGAAAATGAGAAATCGATAACTCTCAGCCAAATCTGGCATATGATCAAAAAGCGTTGGGTCGCCGTTATTTTATGCGGCCTTATCGGTTTTGGCGCTGGCTTTGGGTATTCCAAATTATTGAAGACGCCAAAATATCAATCGAGCGTCCAATTGATGGTGACAACGCCAAGCGACGAAACAAGCACCACCGCAACAAATATCAATTTGGCTATCCAAAAAACAGCGATTGCCTATAACTATTTCAAAACCGACACCGTCGCGGAGAAAGTCGCGGAGAAAATGGCCGCCGCCAATTATGATGTCGCTTTGAAAGATGATAATGGCAAAACAATCGAAGGCCAATATGACGTCACAAAAGTAAAGGGATATTACGCAATCACTATCCCGACCGTCGTCTCTAATAGCACCTCCATCTTCTTAACCGTCACTTCCACTTGCAAAAGCAAGCAAATGGCAATCGACGTCGCCAATTTCGTCGCCGAAAGCGGCCGCGATCTCGCTAATACCAAAGGTCAGATCGGTTATGCGGAATTGGCGAATTCCTTGCAGATAATCAACAAAGCTTATCAGGCAAAAGACACCTCCACCTCTACCGCGGTCATTTCTTTGATCGGATTAGCCGCAGGCATAGTGATCGGCTTAGCCTATGCCATCATTAGGAATTTAGCCGATACCAAAGTCACTTCCAAAGCCGAGCTTGAGTCCCTTGCCGGATATAAGGTCATCGGCATGATTCCTCTTTGCGAAGATGAAGAAGGAGAAAACGAAAATGCCAAATAACGAAAACAAGAAACAGCCAGCGCAATATCGTTTGCACAAAGGCGGAATCATCAAGGATTTCAATTCATCAAGCGCTGATGCCATCATCCGTTTGCAAACCAATATCGATTTCTCTTCTCTTGATAAGAAAATCAATTGTTTTGCCGTCACTAGCTCTCAGGAAGCCGAAGGTAAAACCACCACTTCGATCAATTTGGCTTTGGTCTATGGCGAAAAGGGATTGAAGGTCTGCTTGCTAGATTTTGACTTCAGGCAACCAGCGGTTCATAAAGCCTTAGAGATCCAAAACCAATTGGGCATCGTTGACTATGTCAAAGGCGACTGCGACGTCGATGATATCGTCCAGCACTGTGGCAAAATAGACGTAATCACTCCAGGGTCACACACCCCATTCCCATCAAAGATCATCCAATCCGAAAAAGCAAAAGCCTTAATTGAAAAGCTTCGCAAGGAATATGATTACGTCATCATCGATACCCCACCCGTCTTAGTGGTGTCTGATGCCTATCTCCTCGGAAATATGGTCGATGGCTATTTAGTCGTTTGCGCTCAGCATATCTCTAAGAAAAAGGAAGTTGCTGCCGCTTGCGCCTCTTTAGCGGAAAAGAGATTGAATATCATCGGCATAGTTATGTCAAAAGTGACAAGTGACGAAGACCAAGGCAAAGGCGGCTATGGCTATGCCACAAAATACGGCTATGGCTATGGATATAAAAAGAAAAAAGAAAAGTAAAAAACAAAAGCCACGCTTATGAAGTGGCTTTTTAAATAAGGCTAGAAATATCCAAAGATATTTTTTGTGATTCAAGATTTTGAGATTTTTTTATAAACATAATCATGTAGATGGGAAGATATATTATTTTGCCTTCGACTTCTAAATTCTCATTGCAAAAAACATAGCCTATTTCGTAATTAAAAGATGGGTTGCCAATTAAGTTTTTCAAAGCGACGTGTCTTTTATAATCTTTCCCGCTTTTAACTTCAATAGGGATGACTTTTTGCTCCTTTTCGATGAGAAAATCAATTTCACCACGCCTTTTGTCGTTGTTATAAAAAAGAGGAAAGCCATGAGAATTAAGTTCTTCAGCGACAACAGCCTCATATATAGCCCCGTAATCTAGCTTTGAATCGCCATTCAAAACAGCAATCTGTTTGCCTTCGTATAATTTGTATGTGAGTAAGCCGACATCACATAAAAACAGTTTAAAAAGTGTCCTTTCTTTGCTATCGAGCAAAGGATAAATGGGATTATCAACATTATGGGTAAATAGGCCTATGCCGCTACATTTTAGCCAAACAAAAGACTTTTCGTATTGATAAAATCTTGCTTTCTCATTTATGTTTTTAAGAATAAAGCGTTTGTTGCTTGCGTTAAGTTCGCTCGGTATCAGATCATAAATATCCTGAATTTGGAATTTTTCCTCCCGGTCGTACTTGGTGATGTCTTTTTTATAACCAATATCAATTTCGTTCAAAGTTTCATTAACATTCCGCAAATCTTTGCTCGAAACAAAAGTAGATACCGCCTTAGGCATGCCGCCTACGATTAAATAAACATGGAAAACGGACATCATTTGCTTATGAACGATCTCATCAACAGGTTTATTCGATTCAAAACAATCGCTTAAATATTCGATCGTCTTAGCAGAAACCTTGTTAGCCCATAAAAATTCCTCAAAATCTAACGGATATAAATTAAGGATTCTTAAAAAGCCAACCGGAATAGATTCCACATCTTTGATCTTTATGCCTAATAGTGAACCTGAAAAAATAAATTTAAATTTGGAATTCTGAATCAAAAATTTAATTGGTGTAATCGCATCTTTGGCCTCTTGAATTTCATCGATAAAAATAACGTCACCGTCTTCCAAATCTTCATTCGCCAAAGAAGTCAGTTTAAAAAGTAGCTGATCAGCATTATAAGAAGTATCGAAAGCATCTCTAGCCAAAGAATTTTATAATAAATTGAATTCGGAAAATCTTAGGCAATTATTCTTTAAAAACTCTCGAATTGCCGTCGTTTTACCAACCTGCCTAGCTCCGTCAATCAGTAATCCGCAAGAGCTATCTTTGTACCATTTTTCAATTTCTTGAGTAATTTTTCTCTTTAACATATCTATGAATATTATAAGTTGGTTTGCATTTTTCCAACTTTTAAAATAGTCATAACTGCACTGGTAACCTAAAAGTAGACACTCCAAAAATTTTACGTGGACAGTCGAATCGTTAACAAAGGACACAGGGAATCTAAAATAGTAACAAGGTGGAAAGAATATGCACTATTCGGCACAAGAAAGGCTCGACAATAGAAAGCATTGTTTACTTCGAGTTAAGGCGTCGAGGGTACAAGGTCTATATTGGGAAAAACGCTAATAAAGAAATAGATTTCGTTGCCAGAACCCTAAATGAAAAACTCTACGTTCAAGTATGCCGTGCCCTTCTGACTGATTCAGATAGAGAAACAGGGAATCTTTTAGAAATACGCGATAATTACCCTAAGATGGTCGTCACATTAGATG
>CAVAYV010000076.1:0-48906 GCA_963593015.1 bacterium
TGTCCATATAGCCCTTATAAGTATTTTTGGCAGGATTGCCTAAATCCCTGACTCTATAATAGGTGTCGAATTGCGCGGCGTTTGCGGCGGTCAATAAGATCGAATCAAGGTAAGCGATATAGCTTCTTCTATTCTTATAAGATTGAACCGACCATTTATCGTATTGACCAAGAGTCAAATTATAGTAATAGAAGATATCGTTTTCAGGTTCATAAGTATTTGGCAAGGTCATCGTTTTAGCTAAATCGGTGACGTAATTGGCCAAACATTGGAATCCATCGACCTTAAGGTCTTTGAGGAAATCCAGATAATATTGATAACGTTCCGCCTCCAATTCTTTTTCGTCTTTAGTGCCGTTAGCTTCATCGATGGCGATCGTCCATAAGCCATTTTTGACGATTCCGCTATATTCGATTTCGGTCTTGCTTAATTTCTTTTGCAGATTGTTCAGTACATCTTCCGCATGGTATTTCTCAATCTTTTGGTCGATGCTATCGACTTTGTATTTGATCTCTTGGATCTCCTTTTCGATTTTCTCGAGATATCTGATGGTCGGATCCCTGAAATCAAAGCCATAGTCATTCAAAATATTGATAACGAATGTTTTGGCATAGGTGGCGATTCCACCTTTAATCATATCAACGCCAGCGCTGCTGATTTTATCCAAGAGCATTTTGCTAGCGTCGACGATCCATCCTTGATCGTCATTCAAAGCTTTTAGAACCTTTGTGTTTTTCGAAATAGAAATATCAGAATAATTGTTTTCGGAAGTCTGAACATTGTTAGTTCCGATGGCACCCATTGTTGCCAAGGCCGCCCCAAGGACTGCCAGTTTTATTGTCATCGCCATAATCACAGCCTCCTTTATTGTTACATTTGAAGTCCTTTTGTTTCTTTTGGACAAGACAATAATAACATTTAGATAATTCATGTCAACAAAAATTAGTAACATTTTTATATTTTTTGTATCTATACCTAAAATTTAAGGTTAAAAAGCGTGGACTCCGTTAATGAGATATCAAGAATTCCTTATATCCTATTTATATATAAAAACTTCCAAAAAACTAGAGATTTGCTTTTTATGGGGAATGCAATTTATGATGAATTACCTAGAATTTTTTAGCAAGGATATCAGATATGGACGTAGTCAGAATCGGAAAGTTCTTGCAAGAATCGCGATTAAAGAAAAATCTCACCCAAGAAGAGGTTGCCTCCTAGATCGGCTCAGCAAACAAAAGTGTCTCTCGCTAGGAAATAGGCACCTACTTGCCACCGGTTGAGATGCTACTTGCTCTTTCAGAATCGTACAACGTATAAATCACCGAGATTTTGTATGGCAAAAAGATTGAGAAAGGCACAAAAGAAATCAAAGAAACCATAGTGATCGAAGCGCTTAAAGATTCTAAGCACTATAGAAATCTGATCAAAAAAGCTCTCTTAAAGCAATTGATGAGAGTGGCAGGCAATCGAAGAGAAAAAAGAAAAAGAAATATCCCGAAATATCGAATCTTTCCTTGAAACTAGTAAAACAATAAAAGAGCCGTATTTAAGGCAAACAGACTCTTGGAGAAACTAAAGGAAAAATTTGTCAGCTTCGGCTAAATCCATTGTCGAAAGCTCGTCTTTAGGTAGCCATCTCGAGGCTTTGTGTTCGCTTAGTTTCAACGACCCTTTAATGAGCTTGCAGCGATATCCATATAAAGTTATCGAAAAATCACTATAAGGTTCCAAATTCTTGTATTCATAATCGCTTTTGCCAAGATATTCGATCGGTTCAATTATAGAATCTAACTCTTCTTTGATTTCCCGCACTATCGTCTCTTCGTGGGTTTCATTCTCTTCGACCTTTCCGCCTGGGAATTCCCATTTATTTTCTAAGGCGCGGCCTTCTCCTCTTTGGCAAAGAAAAATCTCGCCTTTTTCATTTTCGATAATCGCGCACACAACTTCGTAATGTTTCATTTTCTTGATTACTTCTTTCTATTGAATTATATCGAAATCATCGTAATTGTCTTTGCCGATTTCGTGTTTTAAGTCTATTTCCGCAAGCAAAGTCGGCGTGCCGGCGTTCGAGGATTCCTTTATGTTTTTAAAGCTTCCTTCCCCTAAATACGCAAAAGGGACGTTCACCCCATGGTCCATGTCCATTTTTCGCACAAATAAATGCACGGTTTTGGTATTGATTATCTTTTTCCCATAAGCGTTATTGACAGTCACATTATTTTCGCTCTCCCATTGGAAAGTCTTGTTATCAAGGAACTTGTCTTTGTAATTGAGCCTCTCTAAGGAATCGCCGTCTTTTTTAAGATTAACGAAAATATAAGTCTCGTTGCTATCATCGAAGAATTTCGTCCCTTTCATATATTGCAGATTATCTTGAAGCAATATCATCATGACTTGCTCTTTGTAGTAATTGCCCAATAGCTTGAATTGGCCTAGATAATCGCCAAATTCCTCTTCATATCTAGAAAGGCCATAATTTAAGGTATCAAGCAAAAAATCTTTTAAATCCCCACTTATATTTTGGATATTTAGTTTATTATCAGCGATAATCCCTAAGCGATTAAGCAAGGAGAAGGCGTGGCTTAATGTCTTTTCATTCACTTTTGGATTAAATCCAATCAAAGAATTCAAATCCACGAATGTTCCTAGCAAAAGATTCTTGACGATCAAAAATTCATCTACTCTCACCAAAGGCAGAAAATCCGAAAGCTTATTCAGAAAAGATACCTCTTCTTCTTTTAGCAAGGGCAAGGTCTCTTCTCCGACTTTTCTTAGAAATTCATAATATGAGAAATTCTTCTTCCCGTTCATTTTAACTTTCAAGAATTTGATCAGATCAGGGGAAATCTCGCTATTAAGGTAATCAAGCTGTTTAGGGTAAGAATCAGTTTTCAGATACTTTTTGAAATTAGAATAATCCGATTTCAAAATATCCAAGGAATAGAAATTGGTCTTATCAAGATAAGCGATGATTTCTTTTTTTGACAAATCATCAAAGAATATTGATAGGTTAGGGATCCCTAGACTTTGGAAATTGCTGTTCACCATCTGTTTTAAAGTATATTGATCAACAAATGGGGAATTGGTCAAAGTCCCTAAAGCAAAGGCAATTTGGGTTGATCTTTTGTAGTTATTGCCGATAAAGTCTAGCACGGTGCAATAAGGCTTACTTTCCGCTTTCCGTAAGCCTCTGCCTAGTTGCTGCAAAAAAATAGTCGGGGATTCGGTAGGGCGCAAAAACAAGACCATATTGATTCTTGGTATATCCACCCCTTCATTCAAAACATCGACGCAGCATATGATTTGGAGAGAGCTTTCATCATCTTGAAGACTATTGAAGGCCTTGATTCTTGCTCCGGTGTCATTGATGCCAGTCAAAGAGACGGCAGGGAAGCCATAATCATTGAATCTCTCCGCCATCGATTGAGCATGTTGTATCGAAGAGCAAAAAGCGATTGCCTTAAGCTTCTCATTCTTCTTTTTGTATTTATCGATTTGCCTAGCGATAAAATCGATGTTCTCGCCTTTAGAGATCTCTTTGGCGATAATCGACTTATTTTCCGAGGAATAATCGGCAAATTCGTCCCTGATGCCATAATAATGGAATGGCACCACCAAATCATTGATCAAGGCATCTTTCAAACGCATCTCAAAAGAAACATTGTTGTCGAATATCCCAAAAACATCTTTTTGGTCCAATCTCTCTGGTGTGGCGGTCAATCCAAGCAAGAATTCCGGCTTGAAATACTGAAAGATCTTTTGCCCACAGTTTGCAACGATATGGTGGACTTCATCAAAGACGATATAATCGAATTCATTCGGGTCAAATTCTTTCAAATGCCGAGAGAGCATGCTCGATGAGGCAAAAAGAAAATCAGCGTTCATCTCTTGCAAAGAGCCAGTATATAGCCCATATGATCTTGATGCTTTGAATACATTGGAGAAAGTCTTCATGGCGTCATTTAAGATAGTTTCGCGATGAACGACGAACAAAAGTCTTTTCGCCCCGAAATTCTTCGCATCAAAAGCAGCCAAATAAGTTTTGCCAGACCCCGTCGCCGCAATGACTAAAGATTTATTAACGCCTAGATCGCGGTTTCTCATTAACTCTTTCAAAGCTTTTCTTTGCATTGAATTCGGCTTAGGGGAGTTAGGTTCAGAAAAGGAATAGTCCATGTCCCATTTAACCAAGGAATATGCCATTGATTCTTTGTAACGCTCAATCAAAGAAGGATCCAGATTCAAAGTTTTGCCATACAAAGACATGAATTCTTTTTTCGCTTCCTTGAAAGCGTTGATATAGAAAGAATCAGATAAGAAAAGATTCCATTCAACGTTATATAGCAAAGCGAACCTCGTGATGTTGCTAGAACCCACCAATAGGCTTTCTTCTTTCCCTTTCTGAAAAAGATATCCTTTTGAATGAAAACCGCTTTCGCCAAAGCATTCATAATCAAGATGGCAATGGAAATTCTGATATTTGCTTTGTAATTCTAGAAAGTATTTCAAAGAAGGAATATCGGTAAAGTTTTGGTAGGTGCTTGTGATTAAATATCCTTCCACTCCTCTTCTCAATGCCTCTTCCAGTTCTTTTTGAATTAGTTTTAAGCCGGCATATTTGATAAAACTTACTGAGAAAAAGAATTTATCGCAGCTAGATAAGCACTCTTTCAATTTATCTAAGAACTTCTTTTCCGTTTGATTAGAGAAAAACAAATCATCCATAATGAGAACAGTTTAGCAGATCTATGTATTTAATGTGAGTTATAAGTCACTTTTCTTTCATGATAGGCTAACAAAAAAGAACCCCAATCGGAGTTCCTGTTCTCTATTGGTGACCCGTATGCGATTCGAACGCATGAATGTATCCGTGAAAGGGATATGAGTTAAGCCGCTTCTCCAACGGGCCAAATGGCGCTCAGCACAGGGCTCGAACCTGCAACCGATCGGTTAACAGCCGATTGCTCTGCCATTGAGCTAGCTGAGCACACCATCACTGCGCCTAAAAGCGCAAGCACAATGATAATGATTTAATCGCCTTTTTGCAAGGCATTTTTAATTATTTTTTATTTTCCTTCGGTTTTCTTTTCGATCGCGGCAAACAAATCGCCAACGGTCTTAAAAGATGAGAGCTCATCGGTCTCAAATTGGATGTGATAACGATCCTCTAAATCCAAGCAAAGTTCAACGACATCAAGGCTATCTAGACCCAATTCTTTAAGTCCCATGCTGTCATCGATTGTGTCTTTGTGAATTTTCTCAGCGAAAGTTTTTCTAATTTCTTCAGTTTTGCTCATAAGTGTAACCTCGTGCCGATATTATAAAACCGCCATACCTTTTCTTCAATCAAGGAAAAAGGCTCTTTTAAGAGCCCCCTTTCTTAGATGCCACTTAGCGCGGTGCTTAAGCGATTGCTGATTTCAGTGACTTCAGATGTGAACATCCCTTTTAAGCTTACGGCCACGACGGCGAATATCGCGATGACCAAAACCATGCCTAGCAATTGTCCTTTGAACTCTGACATACTTTCCTCCTTTCTAACTCGGTGACAAATACCCAATTACCGCATTACGGTAAACGCTTATAACCATCGCCTTCTTTTGGAAGATCAAAGGGTTATAGCTTCTATATAAACGGTAGGACAATGGGTCCCCGAATTTAACTTCTTCATCGCTGAGGTTTTCTATCCCCGCGCCTTGATAGCTTTTTTCAACAAAATAGATGACATCGCTAGTGATTCCGCCTTTGGAAGCGATCAGCATTGAGACGGAAATGCTAAGTGAATCCAGATTCGTATAAACCATCTGAATGGCAAATAGGTCCCCAGAGAAGGCCAATATTTGGATCAATAGAAACATTGAAAGGATAAATGATAACTTATTAGCCATTGATTATTCCTCCTAGCGCCGACATGATGCCTGATAACACCATCAGCATCTCAAGCGCCCCTCCAATCAAAGGAAATATCGTCAAAGTGCCTAATTTCGAGATTTTGCGATCGATCGTTAGTTTCAATTCTTCTCTTTGAAAGGAAGAAAAGAGCAAAGAAAATCTATCCAAATACCCTTCCTTTTCCCCTTGTTCAGAAAACAAATAGATATTCATCATGACTTCCCTGATGGCGAAGTTATCGAAATTATTGGAAAAATCGACATATGGAAGGACGCTTTTGTCCTCATCAATGGAATCTATTAGCTGATTGAGCTTCGCCTTCATTTCCTCTGAAGCGTAAGGAATGATTCTTTTTAAAGAAGCGTAAGTCGGAATGTGGTTATAAAGGTAGACTTCGTAGAATCCAAAAAGCCGCGTGAACTCTTCTTGCAAAGCCTTTGCTTTCCTCTTATTCTCATTCGCTTTATGGTTTCTAAAATAAAAGCAAAGAAATAAGGCGAAAACCAGAAGAGCCAAAATGTAATAATATTTCCCTGTTTTAAGATAAACGAAGGCAGAAACCCCTCCGAGGACGATTAGTAAAACTCCTCCAAGCAAAAACTTTGATTGCCCTATCTTTACTAATTTCTTTTTCATTTTCCTAACCTTGGAAAGCTCACTTTCTCATTGGTCAAATTCAAAGAAAAGATCGTTACGCTGAAGACAAGCAAAGAAAAATAGAGAATCACGATGGCTAAGAAGGTTTTTGAAGAGATCAAATAGTCATAAAGGGAGGCTAACCCGAATCGCAGGAAGACCAAAATCAAAACCGATAACCCCCATAAGGAGATGAATTCCAAAAGTTTCTTATCGCCTTCTTTTTTGTAATTATTCTCATATTCCATAATGGCGTTGATCTCTTTCAGCAAAGGATTGACGATATCTAAGAAGTCTCCGCCCACATCTTCATAAAGAGTGAAGGTGCTGACAAAAACAGAGTAGAAATCCAATTTGAAGTAATCTTCAAAATATGTAAGCCTTTCTAAAATCGTTAAGCCATCGAGGCGAGAATCGATTTCATTCAATTCAATGCTTCCTAAATTCGAAAGCGCCAAAGAAAAGGAAGTCTCGCTGCTCCCAGTGCTTGACAAAGAGACAGAAAAACGGTTTATGAATTGAAAGGCCTCTTCTCTTTTCTTCCGTTTAAGCTCCCTTTTCTTGTATAAAGGGGCGACTAAAAAAAGATAAATCAACAAAGAAATAAGCCCAACGCCAATGAAAATGTATAAATTATCGCTGATGAAAAAAGAGGCCCCAGCGCTAATTAAGCTAAGAAAAAAGAAAATCATCTCATAATAAAATTTGCGCATCATTTTCCCTTTCTTTATACAAAGTGATGACTTTTTTATTCAAATGATCGACCTTCCCGATCGATTCGATGTAGCGAAATATCACACCTTCTCTTTCTTCTTTCTTCATATAAATAAGCAAGGAGGGGACAGAAAGCAGATCTTCTAAGACCTCTTCTTTTTTATGAAGTTTTGGAGAGAGCATCACTAACCTTGCCATACGGTCTACGATCGTCTCCAAAGAAGAGGCATGCAAAGTCGTTATCACGGGGTGACCGCTCATTAAAGAATCCAAGGCATCGGAAAATTCCTCTCCTCTTGCCTCTGCCAAAACGATGTAGTCAGGGTTGCTTCTTAAAGAATTTTTAACCAAAGAGGAATAGCTATTCTCCTTTTTATCCCCGACAATCCAGGTGACTTTATCCAAATGGGGATAATCCAATAAGTCCAATTCTTCGATATTATCGATGACGATAACTCGGCTATTTTCTTTCAATTTGCTTAAAATCCATTTTAAAAGCTCTGTTTTGCCTGAATTGACGCTTCCCGCGATAAATATTGGCAAATGGTCCGATATCGCCTTTAAAAGGATTTCTAAAACTTCTTTTTCAAAAGAATCGTCTGCGATCATCAACTTATTGCTGGCAATGCGCAACGAGAAAGAAAACGTTTTATCGCCACTAATGCGGGAGATATTGGAATAAACGCCGTTCAATCTGTATTTTGAAAAGGAAACATCCAAAATCGGGGAAGCCAAAGAGAATGATTTTTCCGAAAGATTGGCAATCTGTTTCAAAAAATCGCCAACTTCTTTCGATGTCACCTCTAAATCAGCTTCCTTTCGCCCGACATCGCTAGCCATGTAATAGAATTTTTCACCATTGAAAGAGATGTCTGTGACATTAGGGATGCTCAATAATGTCTTTAAAAATGACGATTCGAAATAGGTTACGACATCATTTTTCATACAATTCCTCCTTCCTTGATGGTGAAAGTCACGTTTTTTATGAATCGGAAGGTCTTCGTGATATCAACACGGTATTTGAAGACATAAGAAGTCGACGGGGAACCGGTGAACTTAACCGTCCATGAGGCCTTATTCACTTTCATGTTGTTAGCTAGATAAGACATCGTCAATCTTCTTACCTTCCCTTGGTCGAAATATGGGGTAACCAATTCCCCTGAAGAATTGGCATGAACAACCGCCGCTTCGGGAACGCTTTTGCCATATGAATAGAAGACACGGCAGGCTTCGCTGTATTTGAAAGCCAAAGTGTTCATTCTCGTTGAGCCTATTAGCACAATGCAAAAGAGGAAGAATTCAGGCATAATTCGCCCCTATGCAATATTCGGAATTCAGGCAAGAGCCAAAATGATTCTTGTTCTGATAGACATTGAAAGTAGCTTCTAACCAAGGGAGATTGATGCTTGTGATCCTACTTGCGGTCCTAAAACGGATCTTGCGGGTGCTTTCCGTGGTGTTCATATGAGGCAAATAGATATTATTCGTGTAATATTGCTTGCCGCTGGAATCAGACGTTTTGCTCATCGTCAGATCATAGGCATTCACCAAAAACTTATTGCTTGGGAGCTGAAAACGGTAATAGCCGTTGGAAACCTTAATGATTTCCAGATTAAAAGAGACGTATCTGTTGAAATAAGTCCCATTATAAAAATCGGCAATGGGAGAAAGAGTATCCACATCGCTTCCGAATATCAAAAGCCGTGGAGCCATCAATGAAAGAAAAGTGTAATTCAAAGGTTTGGTTTCACCATTATGGATATCGTAAAAATGGAAAATCGGCAATTGGTCAAGGGGGATTTTGTTGTTTTTTATTTCAACGATATCTTCTAATCCTAGAACTTCAAGATAGGGGTTATGTACCCCTTGCTCCGAGCTACTATCGAATGATTTCTTATATTGAGGGAGGCTAATGACGTTATTCTCCATCAAATTCAGAGTGCTGGCATTCAAAGTATAAGTTTTGACGCCAGTCTCGATAGACATCCCTTGGGTTTGCTTTTCGCCACTACTCCTATTCACTTGGTTAATCGTTAAGCAAAGACCGACATATTCGACTTGGAGTTCGGATTTAGGAATCGTATAAGAGAAATTAAAAGTCTCTCCGACATAATGCGGCGTCACTTGATCGAAGGATATTTTGTAGCCGAAACGAGCACCATTCCAAGCTCCATTATCCTTGTAATAGCATTCTAAGACAACGATGTCGAATTTCAGATCGCGCCCAGTATCAAGAATGTTTCTTATCGTGACGGAATTGCTATAATCAGAGTCTCTGCTGATAGGTCCAAAAGTATAGGGCTGAATCTCAAATCTTATCGGTACAGTCGTTGAGGCGGAACAGCAAGTAAAGACCGTTAAGATCGCGAAGCCGATTTTTTTTAGAAACGCTTTGTTCATATTCTTCCTCGTTACTAAATAGGCAAAGAAAGACGAATATTCCAAAAATCTTTTTTCGTTGAGCGAGATTCATCTTCTCTTTATAATATCTCCATGATTTTACTAATCGGTCCAAGCGCTTCAGGCAAAACGGAAATCGCAAAGCTATTGGAGACGAAATATAAGCTGAAAAAGGTGATCACGACCACCACTAGACCAATTAGGGCAGGTGAGAAAAACGATGTAGATTACCATTTTTGCGATAAGGAAAAATTCCTAAAGAAAATCGAAAGCAACGATTTTGTTGAATATACCTTATATAATGGCAATTATTACGGAACGACCAAAGATGAGCTCTCCAATGACAAAGTCGTCATCCTAGATCCTTCAGGAATCAAATCTTTTTTGAAGCTTGATAATCCTTCTTTCGTATCATTTTATCTAAATGCCTCTATAGAAACACGCATCAAAAGAATGAAAATAAGAGGCGATAATGAACTCGACATCATCTCTCGCATAAATAATGACAAGGAAAGCTTTGCCAAGGAAAAATTGCCAACGACTGATTATTCTCTGGTTACAGATGACGAGAGCATAGAAAACCTGACGGAAAAAGTCAAAAATCTCTATTTTGAGACATTGAAGAAAAGAGGAATAGCTTAATTCCTCTTTTTTTCTATTCTTCTTCGACCTTTCTTCGCGGATGATAGCTCACTTCCGCACTTTCAATAGAGAATTCATTGACTTTTTTCACGATAACATCAACTTTTCCGATCGTTAATTTGTCATCGACTTCGGCAAAACGCCCAAGCTTATCGATGATGAAGCCACTTAAGGTGGAATAATCGTCTTCCAAAGAATCAATATCCATGTGGAAAGTTTCAAAGAATCTTTCGATATTCATCGACCCTTTCACAAGAAATTTATAACGGGTTCCAGGGATTTTTTGGACGTCTAAGCTGATGGTTTCCCCTTCATCCCACATCTCTCCGACGATTTCTTCTAAAATATCTTCCAAAGTGACGATTCCTTCGGTTCCGCCGAATTCATCTTTGATTATTGCGATGTGGATATGGGATTTTTTCATATTCGCCAGCAAAGCGGATAATTCCATCGTCCGAGGAACCACCAAAGTCTTTTGAATCAAGGAACTAATATTTACGTTTTCGCCTTTTACCAACATCCTTAGTAACGTTTTAACTTGGAAATAGCCTTCAACGTGGTCCAAATCCCTTTTATACACGAGGACTCTGCTATGCTTAAAGGCGTCTCCCCTTTTTAAATAGTCAGAAAAAGGCTCTTCCAAGTCGTATCCAATGATCTTCACTCGCGGAGTCATGATGTCATAGCAAGAGGTATCTTTGAAGGAAATCGAACGATGCAAAAGCTCGCTTTGATCGGCATCAAAGATACCTTCTTTTTCGATTTCCTCAACCATCGCCTCGAGTTCATCATCGCTGGCCAAAGCAGTTTCGGTAGGGGCTTTTTCGATGATAGGGGAGGCGATTTTCCTCGAAAGCCAATCTAGTGGGGCCACAAAAGGGAAAAAGATGATATGAGAGATTTCGACAAACATCGAAAAATTTTTGCTCCACCCCAACGGATGATTGCCAGCGATAGCCTTGGGAATAATCTCGCCAAAAATCAAAACCACAAACAAAATTACGAATGTGGTGATCCAGCTTGAGAAATTCTCCACAAAGCTTCCAGCAAAGATGCTCGCTCCGACAATCGAAGCCAAGCTGGAGACGAAAACGCTCAAAAAATCGTTTCCAAACAAAATAGTGGCAATTGAAGAATCAAAATTCTTGGCTTGTTTCAAGGCTCTGATTGCTTTTTTGTTTCCTTCTTTGGCTTCTTTTTCCAAACGTAAGATATTAACGCTGCTTAAAGCTGTGTCGCTCGCGGCATATAGCCCACAGATAAGGACTAAAACAATAATCACAATCAAATAAAAAATCTCCAAAGAAGTCATTGTTTCACTCCTTTTAAGATGATCTTTTCTTCGATTGGCCCGACTAGTTCCTCTAAAACGTCCTCCATTGTGACCATGCCGATCAATTCATTCTTTTTCATAACCAAGGCGATTTGAGTATGATTTTCTCTGAATCCATCAACCAAATCATCGATTTTAACGCTTGGGGAAACTAAATAAGGTTTCTCTACATAGGAAAGAATATTGCTTTTTGGGTCTTTTAAATAGGCTTCTAAATATTGCTTGACGAGCAATATGCCTAAAATCTTGTCTTTATTCTCAAAATAGACAGGGATTCGGCTATAAGTTGTCGCGCAAAGGATGTCGACCAATTTGAGGTTTGTCATCCCCTTCAGATCAATGCAGAACATCTTGTTTTTGCTTGTCAGAACCTCTTTAACCGCGGTATCTGAGAAGTCGATAGAATTCTCAATGATCTCAGTTTCGTTTTTTTCTAATAAACCGCCTTTTTGATTCATTTTCAAAATCGAGGAGAAATCATCTTCGGTGAAGGAATCTTTTTTGTTAGATGGGAAAATTTTTCCCACTAAGAAAGAAATTCCTCTAAACAAAATGCTCAAAGGGAAAAAGACCGCATAGAAAAAAACCAAGGGATATGCAAAGGCGGCGGCCAAAGTATTTGGGATCTTCGAAGCTATTTGCTTAGGCATCGTCTCTCCAAACAGATAGAGAATCAAGGTAATAACAATTGAAGAAATAAGAGACACAACTCCTTCCTCTAAAGCCACAAAATATAAGAAAATAGACGTAGAAATAACGGAAAGAGAGATATTGACGGCATTATTTCCAATAAGTATGGAAATAAGGTTAATGTCTTTTCTTTCGTAAAGCCATAAGACGAGTTTGGCGGTTTTGCTTCCTTCGTCTTTTTTGACTTCGAAACGGTATTTGTTCATCTTATTGAAAGATGTCTCGGAAGCGCTGAAAAAAGCGCTCATAAGCAAAAGGAACAAACCCAAAACGAAAAATAGGTAATATTTACCTTCCAAGGGAATCACCCCTTCCTATGTCGCTACAGTCACTACAGTCGCTACTCATGGTAAATATTGTAGCACAAACAAGGCAAAAATAAACAAGAACCATTTTTTCAGAGAAAATCGAGAATAAAAAAACAAGTAAAATGCTGTGTTCATTACCCATTTGTTAAGATTAATTTAAATAAGAAAAAGCTGCTCAAATGAGCAGCTTTCCTAGAATAAGTTAGTCTTCGTCTTTCTTGCCGCCTAATTGCGGGACATAATCCTTTAATTCGTCAGCATAATTCTTTTTGATGATCTTGCCTTGTTCTAAGCCATCTTTCTCGCAAGCATCAGCGATAAGTTCTTTTGCGCGATGTAAGGAGAGATCGCTCTTGACTTTGAAGACGCCAGGAATCTCCTTATAGATATTCTTGTCGCCAGCGTCATGGAGTGGGATTGGGTTATCGGCGTAATCTTTTGGATCTAAGGCCAAATAAAGTTTCAATCCTTTTCCGGCGATGGTGATTTTCACATAAGTCTTCGTATGAAGTCTGAATGTATCGCCACTATTGGATAAACGGCTCTTCAAACCGTAAGATAAGCATTCTGCTTTTAATTCGTTATAGTGAGCGATGGTATCTTTGTCGGCAACAGCCATTCTCTCATTAAAAGGAATTCGAATGATCTTGTTGGCATTCTGATCACCGCTTTCTTTGGCAACTCCAACCTTTTTCACTTCTTTCTTTTCTTCGACAACCACTGGCTCTTCCTTTTTGGCTTCTGGCTGAGCGACTTGGATGACGATGGTTTGGTGAGTAGTCGTGGCTGGGGCTGGGGCTGCTTCATCGGTTTTTGGTTCTTCAATCGGTTTAGCGACGACAGATTCAGCGGCTTTCTTTTGGGCTTCGATCAATTCGGCAAAGCGCTTATCAAGCTCTTCAGAGATAATGTTTCTCACATCATCTTGAGTGATGGCATTTTCTTTGAGGTTCTTGATTTCTTCGCTTTGGGCTTTGGTTTCCTCAGCTTCAGCTTCAGCCCTGGCTTGTTCAATCAAGTGCGCATCAGCGGCTTCTTGAGCGGCTTTTGCTTGGGCTTTGGCTTGTTCGTCGCGGAAGGAAGAAAGCTCATTGCGGATGATTTCTTGGATATCCTCTTTGGAAGTTACTTCAGTCACGACTGGGGCAGCAGTCTCAGTAACGACTGGTTTGACATTTTCAAGCTCGCTACGAACGATGGCACGGATCTCATCTAAGGAAATCTTCTCGTTATTGTTTGCTTTTCTTGCTTCGATGTCTTCTCTGATCGCTTTTTCTAAAGCAAGGCGTTTTTCCTCTTCCGCTTTGGCTTTTTCTTCAGCTTCGGCAGCTTTCGCTTCGGCTTCTTTAGCTGTTTTGACAGCATCGGAATCAGCTTTGGCGTCTTCAGATTTCCCTTCATAATAGGAACGGACTTGCTCAACGATTAAGCCACGGGCTTCGTCTTCGGTCAATTCACGTCTTTCAGGATTATCATGTTCTTCTAAAGCTTCTTGAATCAAAGAGCGGAGATCATTTGCGGTCAAAGGCTTTTCTTCTTCTGTATCATCTTCTTCGAGGATGACTTCAGGAGCGATATTTTCTTTGTCTTTCTTTAATTCATCGCGGATGATCGAGCGGAGATCCTCGCTTGTTAAAGTGTTTTGGACGTCTTCGGCATCGTCGTTTTCAGTAGCGGCTTCTTTGACGGTTTCTTCATCAGCAGCATCTTCAGTCACGGTGTCAGAAGCGGAATTCGTTTTTAATTCTTCGTGTAATTCCTCGCGGATGATAGTGCGAAGATCCTCGCTAGTCAAAACATCGCTTTCGCTAGATTTTTCGGAAGTTGTTTCCTCGGCATGGACTTCGGTTTCCGGAGTGGCTTCTTCAGTAGAAGTCTCAATTTTAGCTGCTTCTTCGGCAGGTTCTTCGTCTTCTACTTCTTGAATATCGATGTCTTCGTCGGAAGCGGATTTGCCATTTAATTCTTGGCGGATCAGATCGCGGAGATCGTCGCTGGTCAAGACTTCAGCATTGCCATCGACGCCGTTTTTTAGTTCATCGCGGATGAGATCGCGGAGCTCGTCGCTGGTCAACGTTTCATTGGTATCAACGCCGTTTTTTAGTTCATCGCGGATGATCGAGCGGAGATCGTCGCTAGTTAAAACGTCGCTTTCGCTAGTCTCTTCTACGGTTGCTTCATCAGCGGGAGTCTCGGTTTCTGGAGCCACTTCTTCAATAGGCTCTTCATCTTCGACTTCTTGAATGTCGATGTCTTCGTCGGAAGCGGATTTGCCATTTAATTCTTGGCGGATCAGATCGCGGAGATCGTCGCTAGTCAAAGTCTCGCTAGCGACTTCTTTGTCTTCGCTTTTCAATTCTTCGCGAATTAAATTACGGAGTTCGTCACTCGTTAATAAATCATCGCCATCGATTTCGATTTCTTCTTCATCGCCGAGGGCTTTTTTGATTTCGTCAGCGATTAAATTTTTGATGGAATCTTTAGTTAATGGGGTTTCATCTTCTTCCTCAGTAACGGCCGTTTCTTCTTTCTTGCCATTAGCTTTGGCGATTTCTTCCGCGATGATGTCACGGAGTTCGTCACTAGTTAAAGCATCAGAATCGTCTACGGTTTCTTCTTCAATGGGCTGGCCATTGGCTTTTGCCATCTCTTCGGCGACGATTTTTCTTAATTCGCGGCTATTCAAAACCTCTGGCTCTTCCTCTTCTTCGACGAGGGTGCCATTAGCTTTTGCGATTTCTTCCGCGACGATTTGGCGGATAGTATGAGGATCTAACTGTCCATCATCAAACGGTGGGAATGGCTCATGGCCGCAAGGGCGATGTGGGCCTTTGCCCATTTCTTCGCGGATTAAGGCGCGGACTTCCTCTTTATTCAAATCTTCGCCCTCCTTATTTTCTTTTTTGCTATCGCTTGGGGCGTTGTTATAAAAATATTGGACGATAGTTGGGCTGGATTGCGTTCCATTAGTGGTGGTTTCTTTCGCGTTAGAACTACGAATTTCAGAATTCAAAGTTTGACGGAGAGACTCATCGCTATTGGCGGCTTCGTTAGCGTCATATAATGGCTCTTCGCTTGCGACGCCAAGTTTTCTATCGGCGCGTCTATAGGATAGGCTGCCTGGGTTTTCGCAAACATCTATAAAGGAGATGATGAAGCTAGCAACGATCAAAGCAAAGGCGAACAAAGCAATAATATATGGGGCGTAGGCAAGAACGAGTTTGCCAGCGCTTAAGCCAAGGTCATTGATAAGGGCTGGGACATTCCCAGATCCGAAATATCCAGGGATTAAGAACAAATCAAAGAAGGAGAAGGCGATTAAGCCAAAAACCAAATTGATTAAGTTCGGAGCTAAGGCACTTGGACGTTTTTTGCAGATAAGCAAAATAAAATGGACTAACCACAAAACGACGATTATCGCTAAAAGCACTGGTAAGAAATATAGTACCAAGTTGCTCTTGTAGAATTCGGCTGTGAACATTTGCTTAGAAAGGTTCCCGAATTGAGCGACGATGGTCGAATTGAAATAGCCGATGATGTTACTCCCATCTGAGAGAACGATATAGCTTCCGCTTCCAAGCAAATTCGGGGTAAAGCAAAGCAATAATGCTGCCACGATGACTAGGATTGCGGAGACTATGGATAAGACTAATGCAGACTTTTTCATAATTTAACCTCTACAAAACACTATTCTACTATGTATTTTTAGGAGATAAAAGAAAAAAATAAAGCCGTTTTGCAACGATTTTAAAGAGAAAATCACATTAAAATGCCTTTTTTGGCAATGATTGAAAACATTTTAGGATGGGTGAGAAAATGTGCTTCGCCTTTCGGGCCTTCTTCCCCATCAAGGCACCAGCTCATCTCTTCATCGGTTTTGACAATAAATTCCTTGGCGCTGATCACCACTCTATCCTTATTGAATAATAAAGGGGCAATGCCATTGGTGACATCCTTTTTGGCAATATAGAGTTCCATTTTGCCATCGGTGAGCGAACAATAACGGTTGACTTTGAAACCGCCCATATTGATGCCGTTTAAAAGCAATAAAAACGGGGTGTCGAATTCATAATGTCCTCCATCCGCGTCAATTGAGGCATGGACACTTTTCTTTCCGACAAACTCTTTGGCCGCTTCGTTATAGTAGGCGATTCTTCCTAAAACCCTCTTTTTCTTGCGAGGGGTCAGATAAGCGATATCCGAATATCTCCCGATGGCTGCGCAATAGGCAAAATAATAGCCATTGAGCTCCCCAACATCAAAAGAGACTATTTCCCCATGAATCAAAATATCCAAGGCTTTTTCCAAAGAGGCGGGAATCCCGAAATTTCGTCCGATATCACCAATGGTCCCGACATTTATATAACCGAGGATTGGTTTTTTTGGCAAAGGGGCCAAAGCATTGATCAAATTATTGAAAGTGCCATCCCCTCCTACCAAAACCAGAACGTCATAGATGGAGGAAATATAGCTAGATAGCCTTCTGGTTTCGCTAGCGGATGTCGTAGTCAAAAAATCCACGCGGTCAAAGCGTTCCATTAATCGAGATTTGACATAAGGGATTTTCTTAAGGAAATTTTTATGACCCGAATGCAAAGAATGAAGGACAAGACAGTTCATTTTGTTTATTTGTTCTGGTATTTAATCGCCGCTTCGACAAACCCTCTGAACAAGGGGTTTGGCTTCAAGGGGCGCGAAGTGAATTCCGGATGGAATTGAGAGGCAATGAAAAACGGATGATCTTTGAGCTCGACGATTTCCACAAGCCCGCTTTGGGGGTTGCTTCCGGAGATGACTAAGCCTTTGTCTTCTAAAGTCTTTTGATATTCGGAATTGAATTCGTAGCGGTGTCTATGTCTTTCTTGAACAAGTCTCTCCCCATAGCATTTATAGGCCAAAGATCCTTTAACGATTTCGCAATCATAATTCCCTAGCCGCAAGGTCCCACCCATATTGATCCCATCGAATTGACCTCTTAGTAAATCAATGACAGGATACGGGGTTTGGGTATCGAATTCCGTGGTGTTGGCATCTTTGAGCCCACAGACGTGCTCAGCAAACTCAATGACGGCTAATTGCATCCCTAAGCAAATTCCTAAATATGGGACGGCATTTTCTCTTGCATATCTAATCGCGAGCTTTTTGCCTTCCGTTCCTCTTTCCCCGAATCCGCCAGGCACTAAAATCCCATCATAGCCTCTCAAAACGGAGCTAACGTTATTCTCGTTTAAATCCATTGATTTGATCCAGCCGATATCTACTTTGTATCCATAGTAATATCCACTATGCGACAAAGCGCTTTTCACCGATAAATACGCATCATGCAATTCAACGTATTTCCCAACTAAGGCGATTTTCACATGCTTTTGGCTGTTTTTGACGCTGTCAACCCACTTCTTCCAGTCCTTCAAATCGGCTTTGCTGGCTTTAAGTCTTAAGTGATCGACGACATAATCGTCGAGTTTTTGCTCATGAAGGGCAAAGGGCAATTCGTAGACAACATCTAAATCATCCGCTTCAAAAACCCCTGCGATAGGGACGTTGCAGAATAAGGAGATTTTTTGTTTTTGCTTGTCTGTCAAAGCGACTTCGCTTCTTAAAATGATCGCATCAGGCTGAATGCCTAAGCTTAGTAGCTCATGAACGCTATGTTGGGTCGGCTTGGTCTTACTTTCTCCAGCCGTCTTAAGGTATGGCACTAAGGTATTATGGACAAACATCGTGTTCTCATATCCTAGTTCGATCCTAAGCTCGCGGATGGCCTCCAAAAAGGGCAAAGACTCAATATCACCGACGGTGCCGCCGATTTCCACGATCACCACATCGGCTTTAGAGGCTTTGCTGGCTTCTAAGATTCTGCCTTTGATTTCATTGGTGATATGCGGGATGACTTGGACACAAGCCCCTAAATAATCGCCATGCCTTTCTTTCTCTAAAACGCGGCTGTATATTTTTCCAGAGGTAATCGAGCTTTCTTTGGTCAAATCAACATTCGTCCATCTTTCATAATGCCCTAAATCAAGATCCGTCTCGGCCCCATCTTTGGTCACATAGACTTCCCCATGCTGATAAGGCGACATCGTTCCTGGGTCGACATTTAAATATGGGTCTAATTTCATATTGAAAATCGAGATGCCTCTGCTTTTCAACAAAAGTCCTAATGAAGCGGCTGCTAAGCCTTTGCCAAGAGAAGAAACCACTCCTCCGCTGACGAATATGAATTTGCTCATGATTATCTCCTTACTTAAAATAGTTCTTTTTTCAAATAAATCGAATCTTTTTCATTGATGGTGCGAATGACGCGGCATGGATTGCCGACCGCCAAAGAATTGGCAGGGATATCCCTGGTGACGACGCTCCCTGCCCCGATAATGGAGTTTTTTCCAATTTTGACGCCACCGGTAACGACGACATTGCTAGCAAGCCAGCACCCATCTTCGATAACGATCGGCTTGGCATATTCAAGGTCAGTCAGAACGCCTTTGTCGTTGACAAACATCTTTCTTTCTGACGCTAGATATGGATGGATTGGGGTGACTAAGCTGACGTTTGGGCCGATAAACACGTCATTGCCTATCGTAACTCTCGCACAATCCAAGACGGTAAGATTGAAATTCGCAAAACAATTTTCCCCAAAAGAGGTAAAGCAACCATAATCAAAATAAATCGGCCCCACCAAAGCAACGCCAGAATTGTTGCCATCGAAGAGCTCTTTCAAAATCTCATCCCTTCTAACATCGCCTTCATAAAGACGATTGAATTCAAGACACAAATGGTGAGATTTGTTTCTCCGTCTTAAAAGTTCTTCATCGCTAGGGTCGTATATTTTGCCAGAATTCATCTTTTCTTTTTCGCTCATATCAGTTCAATCCTTTAATATATTCAGCTATCAATGGGGCGGCGCTAATAAAGGAAACGCCGTCTTTAGTAAGGTCTATGGAGTCAGTGATGACTATTTCATTTACGTTCGCCGCCAATAAATTACTTACGGCATTTCCAGAGAAAATGCCATGGCTTGCCCCAACAAGGACCCCTTTTGCGCCTTTTGCATAAAGACATTTCGAAACGGCAACCACAGTACCGCCGGTATCGATCATATCATCGATCACAATGCAAAGCTTATCGGCGACATCGCCTTCAATCCCCATAATCTCCGCGCGATTTGGGCGTGGGCGATATTTATTGGCGATTGCCAAAGATGACCCTTCAAAGAAAGAAAGAAGCTCTTCCGCTCTCTTGACTCCCCCATGATCAGGTGAGACGATGGCGATATCTTTGTTTTCAAAAGAGCATTTATACGCTTGCTTTTTGAAATATTCGGCAAACAAAGGCATGCAGGCGATATTGGTCGCCGGTATATTCGTAAAGAAGTCCAGGATTTTAAGGGTGTGGATGTCTGTGAAAGCGATGCTAGAAGCCCCTGCCGCTTCAATCAAATGAGCCACCAAGGAGGCGCTGATTGGATCGCCCTCATCGATGATGCGGTCTTGCCTAGCATATCCATAATAAGGAACTATCAAATGAATTTTTTTGGCCTTAGCCCTTCTTAAGGCATCGACGAAAACCAAAAGTTCCATCAAACGGTCATTGGCAGGCCTAAAAGTGCTTTGGACCACGACGCATTCCTTTTCCCTCACCGAAACCAAAGGTTTGGCAAAAACCTCTCCATCAGCGAAATGCGATACTTTTGCCGGAGATAATGGCATATTTAAGGCTTTAGAAAGTTCTTTGGCCAAATGCGAATCGTCGTGAAGGAAGAAGAGTAGACTGTTATTGCTGTCCATAAGCGTCTCCAAAAACCCTATTATTGTCTCTCTTTTGTCTTTAAAAATCTATTCATAGCGCTTTCTTTTTCTTCCATTTTCTATTTTTCTAGTCAAATCGCTCTTTTTTGGTTAATCTTTAAAAATATATTTTTTGAGGCCGAAAAATGAAAGAATTAGTGTTATCCCATGCTGAAATCGAAAGCATTTCCAAAAAAGTAGGCAAACAAATCACAAACGATTTAAAAAATGAGGAGAAAGCGCCGGTATTTGTCGTTGTGATGAAAGGAGCGTTGAACTTCTTTGAATCATTGATGAACAATCTGGAAATGGATGTTTTGACAGATTATGTCCAAGTCTCCTCTTATCAAGGCTTGGGACAAACGGGCAAACTTGAAATCAAGCACATGATAAGTGGCGATATCGCCGATAGGACCGTGGTTTTGGTTGAAGATGTCGTCGATTCAGGCTACACCATCAAAGCATTGAAAGAATATATAACCTCCAATTTCAAACCAAAAAGGATACTTGTCGCCGCCTTGTTCGATAAGCCAAATTCGCACAAAGTCGAAATTAAGGTGGATTACATTGGCAAATCCATCGAAAACAAGTTCTTGATCGGTTTTGGACTTGATTACTATGAATTCGAAAGAAACGTGCCTTATGTCTACGTTCCTGACCAAAACGATTTGGATAGGCTAAATCGCTTGGTGGCAAAAGATAGCAAAAAAGACTAGTCGCCAAGGCTAGTCGTTTTTGATTGTCCCAAAGATTCTATCGCCAGCATCGCCTAACCCTGGGCAAATATAGGCGTTTTCATTTAGCTCTCTGTCCAAAGATCCGATATATAAAGGAATGTCAGGATAGGCTTCAGAGAAGGCCTTGACCCCTTCTGGGGCGGCGATTAAGCAAATGAAACGAATGTTTTTCGCTCCTTTGCTTTTCAGTATCTTCACCGCGTCTATCGCGCTTCCGCCAGTTGCAAGCATCGGATCAAGAACGTATATATCCCTTTGGTCTAATTTATCTGGCAGTTTGCAAAAATATTCCACAGGCTCGTGGGTTTCTTCGTTTCTATACAAACCAATATGGCCGACTTTGGCGCTAGGAACGAGTTCTAACATCCCATCCACCATCCCTAAACCGGCTCTTAAAATAGGAACAAAGCAAAGTTTTTTGCCAGAGATTACAGGTTGCTTCGTTTTCTCAACCGGAGTTTCGATTTCCAATAATTCCGTCGGGAGGTTGCGAAGGGCTTCATATCCTTCCATGACGGCGATTTCTTTCACCAAAGCCCGAAATTCATTTGTGCCTGTGCTTTTTTGGCGAAGAATGGTGATTTTGTGCTTGAGCAAAGGGTGATCGAGAACGACGGCGTTTTTGTATTGAGAGATGTCCATTTGAACTTCCTTCTTTCAAGTTCGATATTTTAGCACGAAGATCCTTTTCACTTCATTAAAAAAGAAAGCAGTTTTGAAATTACGTTTGATTTTTTCTTGCCTAGAAAGCCTTTGAAATAGCTATAATTTAAAAGCGAAAGGTTTTTACATCACATGAATTTAAACGATTATATCGGCGTAACCCCTGATTTCCCTAAAAAAGGGATATCCTTCAAAGACATTTCCCCTTTGTTAAGAAATCCAGAGGCCTTCAATTATTGCTTGGAAGAGCTTTCCAAGCTTGCTAAGGAATTCAGCCCAACTCTCATCGTCGGAGCGGAATCGCGTGGGTTCATCTTCGGCGCCGCCTTGGCGAATAAGATGAATCTAGGCTTTGTGATGGCTAGAAAAGGAGGAAAGCTCCCTGGCATCACTTGCAAAGTCTCATATCAATTAGAGTACGGCACTGCGACTATGGAAGTTCCCGCCAATTCGTTCAAACCAAGCGACAGAGTTCTTTTAATCGATGACTTATTGGCGACAGGTGGCACTTTCGCTGCCGTTGCCAAATTAGTCAAAGCCGCGGGCGGTAACCCAGTCGGGGCTTTGGCAGTTATCCGTTTGACTGAATTAAAGGGCGATGAGAACGCCTTAGTTCCTTGCAAATGGCTTCTTGATTTAAGCGACAGCCACTGAATTAGGCTTGCTAAAAGAGATACCTGCAAAATAGCATCTCTTTTCATTTTCATTCAACGCTTTTTAACGATTCAACCATTTTGATTTTGTTCGTGCGATAAACCAAGAAGACGTTTGTGATAACCGCCACCCCGAAAGTCAAAAGGAAGCCATAAACATAGGAAATCGCTTTGATGAAATACAGGTAGTCAACCAATTCAACGACATTAGTGCCCATGACGAGTAAGAGGAAAGGGTAGCCTAATGCCATGCCTAGAATCGTTCCGACCAAAGTCAAAGTCAAAGATTCCAAAAGCAAAGACAAGGCGATCTCGCTTCGCTTGAACCCCAACACTTTCAGCGTTGCTATATCCCTTGCTCTTTCTTTGAAGTTCATCAAAGCGAGATTGTAGAGAACGACGATTGCTAACAAGATGGCGAAGATTTTCACGGCGTTAGTCATCGTGAGGATACCGCCCATAGCATTGGAGATCGTAGAAACCCAATCAATTTTCGTTTGGCTTGACAATACATAGCTTATTTTTTTGATTTGGTCATTGACCTCGTGCGGATCAGCGCCATCTTTAAGATAGATATGGCATCCGGTATAAGTGAATTTAGCGACATTCTTGAAAACCTCGTTGTTCTCATGGATTAGCAACCCATGGTAATAAAAAGCTTCGAAAATGACCCCGACTTTGCAAGTATAGGTGAGTCCAGCATAGGTGAAATTTATTTCATCGCCGACAGAGATATTGCCATTGCGGGCGATTTTTTCGGAAATCGCAACCTCGTTTGCGGCAAAAGTGACTTTGAAAAGCTTAGATTCGTCAGGCAGCAAATAAAGTTTGTTGGAAACCTGGGCTCCATCGGTTTTATAAATGGTCGTAGAAGAAGAATAGGAAGCTTCGGCTGACTCAACGCCATCGAGAGAAAGGAAATCCTTAATCGCGGCTTCTTTTTCCCGATTGCCATTGAAGGTGACGGCAATATCGGTGACTTGAAGGGAATTCATGTCATGATCGATCCCATAGTAAATCGTGTCTTCGATCCCAAATCCTGTAACTAGCAAAGCAGTGCAACCCATAACTCCGGCAACGACCATCAATGATTTGCCGATATTCAGGCGAATGTTCCTGAAAGCCATTCTTGCGCTTAGCCCTTTGACGCCTTTCTTTTTATTAGCGCCTTTCATGCTCAATAAGGCGTTATTTGGCTTTTTCGGCCGCATTGATTCGACAGGATTCAAAGCAATTTCCTTATGGCAGACTAAAATAGTCACTAGGACACTGATACCAATGAATGCCAAGGCAGTCAATAGACCTGCAAGGATAGGGAATTGATAGGTAAGAGTTGGCAAATTATAGAAGATAGAATATTTATTATTCAATAGTTTTGGAATTAAGATGGGCCCGACGATCTCGCCGATCAGAGTTCCGATGCCGACTAAAAGCAAAGTCAAAGAGGAATAATGCCAATAGATCATCTTTTTGGAAACGCCTAAGGCCTTCAAAGTTCCAATTTGCGTTCTTTCTTGAAGAATGTGCTGAGAGATGGTTGTCAAAGTGACCAAAATCCCCACCAAAAAGAAAACGAAAGGGAAAACGAAGGTAAACTGTCTCGCTTGATTCACATCGTTTACGATCGTAGCCACAAAAGGCATCTCCGCCCGATTCGAAAGCAAGATCAATTCAGCATTTCCGCCTTTTTCGAAATAAGTCCTTATTTTCGCTTCCAAAACATCGACTTTCGAAGAATCCTTGACAGAAATAAGATATTGATTCCCTTCTGTGTAATATTCATCGCTTTTAGTATGGAAACCTAGAATCGACTCTAAGCCCATCTCAATGAGCTTAACCCCATCCGCTGAGTAATTATTCTCTAATACGTTATAAAAAGCTTCTTTGAACATCATATCGCTCATCATCGCCAAAGAATACCCAAGGTTCTTTTTGCAGATATTCTCCGGATGTTGCATGAAACCAGTGATCTTCGCTTTCATTTCCACCTTGCCAGAGGCAAAAACGTTGTTGCCCCCTTCTTTGACGAAACTAACTAGTAAGTCAGCATATTTGCTTAAACCATAGGAAGAAATATCCATCGATAATTCCACTTCTTCACCAAGCTCAAAGCCGGCGTCCAAGGCTGCCCTTTTAGGTTTTTTGAAGCTTTCGTCAAGATAAAAATAATAATAGTCAGTGGAGTCGTTTGACTTAGATATTTCTCCATAAGGCTTAGAGATATTCGGCATTGAATGCGAAACGGAGAGATATAGATTCGAGGTCGCTAGTTGCAAAGGGAGATAAAGGCGGGATTCCATCGTGTCATCTTCGCTTAGCTGCTTTTTTATATAGGCTTCATCATCAGAATCGTAATGATTGGTGGTAACCCAAAGCGAAGCGAGATTGCCTTCTAAGTAGACTTGATTGGAGCGGCTTTCTAAACTTGCTGCGTTGGCTTGAAGGCCAACAAAAAGAGTGACGGCGATTGCCCCAATCGCAATAACCGCCAGAAATTGCGCCCATCCTTTTTTGAAGGAGCGAAGACGCATTTTCCAAAGAAGAGACATCAAAGAAGGTTTTTTCACCACTCGATCTCCTCAATCGCTTTTGGCGATTCATTGACTTTGTCTTCGACGATTTGGCCATCCGCAATGCTCAAGACCCGAGTGCCGATTTCGGCGATTTTAGCGTTATGGGTAACAATGATGACGGTTTTTTTGTATTTTTTCGAAACGGCATAAAGAAGTTTCAGAACCGCAGCACCCGTTTTGCTATCTAAGGCGCCTGTTGGCTCATCGCAAAGAAGCAATTTTGGATTTTTGACGATGGCTCTTGCGATGGCGACCCGCTGCTGCTCGCCTCCCGAAAGAGCAGCAGGGAAATTTTTCGCTCTTTTTTCAAGTCCAACGTCTTTAAGTATCTCTTCGCTGTCAAAAGGGTCTTTGGCCACGCTTGCGGCGAGTTCGACGTTTTCCAAAGCGCTTAAATTCGGCATAAGATTGTAAAATTGGAAAACGAATCCGATCTCGGTGCGACGAAACTCCCCTAATTTTTTGTTGTCGTATTTGGCAATATCCTCTTTGCCGATGCAATAAGAACCGCTCGTGGCCGTATCCATGCCGCCGAGAATATTTAGCAAAGTCGACTTGCCAGCTCCGCTCGCACCTAAAATAATGGCGAATTCGCCTTCATTCAAAGAAAGATTGATCCCGCGTAAGGCCACCACTTCGTTATCAAGACCCTTATTATAGATCTTTTGAAGGTCCTTAATTTCGATTTCGTTCATCCGTTTTCCCCTTGAGTTTGATATTTTATCAAAAAAGTGCAAAATATCATTACAATTGTTAGGAAACCAGGAATTCAAAATGGGATATTCAATCGGCGAGATTTCAAAAATGAGCGGGCTATAAATACCAACGCTTGGCTACTACGAGAAAGAGGGTTTATTGAACGATGTCGAAAGAAGAAATGGCGTCAGGGTTTATAACGAATCCCATATCAATACTCTGAATCTTATCGAATGTCTCAAAAACGCCGGTCTCCATATAGAAGAGATAAAGTACTATATGAATTTGTCAAAAAGAGGCAACGCTACTTTGAAGGAAAGAGAAGAACTTATTTTAAATTCCGAGGAAAGAATAAAAAACCAACTCAAATCCTTGCAAAAGTCCCTTGAATTAATCGAATATAAAAAATGGTACTACAAAAAGGCAAAAGAATTGAATTCTGAAGAAAAGGTGAAAAATTCCAACGTCTCTTCTTTTCCAAAAGAAATCCAGGACCTTTATTTTAAAACTCATTACAAAAATAAAGAGGATTAAGATTTTTATATAATCCCCCATTTTTAGTAATTTATTATTTAGTTTTTTATGATTAACTAAATTTAATAAGTATTTCTGTAGTTTTTAGTTTTATTAATTCAAATCATTCTAATCATTTGAAAATAACAAATAAATAACGTATTTTAGTTGAATTTCAGATAGAGAAATTCTCATCATCAATCTGAATTTTTCCTTCTAGTCTTCGTTCCAAATAAAAAACCTCCATTTATTCTGACCATTTTTAGGCAAAATGATGGAGGAAATATTAATTGTGATGGTGACCCAGCCCGGAATCGAACCGGGGATTCAACCTTGAGAGGGTTGCGTCTTAACCTCTTGACCACAGGGCCAGCGGAAGTATTTAACCACTATCAAGGGATTCTTGCAAGAATTTTAGTTCGCCAAGTTCTTAGAAAGCGACAATAATCTCTTTTGAACTCTCTCTTTTCCTAAAATTTCAATGATTTCATGCAAATTAGGAGATTGTTTTGAGGAAGTCAATCCAATGCGAATTACTTCCGCAAAATCACTGACGTTGCCTTTGTAGGCAGCTGGATTGGCCTTGTATTCTTTGTTGACTGTGGCAAAGCCTAAAGATGAAGCGACATCCTTCAAACCATTCCACCAAGTGTTCTCATCAACACCATAAATCATTTTATTCGCTGCGTTTTCTAAGATTTCTGAGATAGTTTCTTTTGATAATTTCTCATTCCAAGGAAGATTATTAGAAATTAATTTATCATATTCATCATCATAGAAGAAACCGATGACTGGTGCGATATCACTATATTTGGCATAGTCTTTCCGAGGGTTCGGACGGTCTTTTTCAATATCGAGAATCTTCCCGAAGTAGTCTTTATCAAGAATGATTTTCGAATATAAAGACGGATCATTGTCCTTTGCCCAAGACTCCACTTTTGGAAGCAAGCTTTCCTTGCGCTCTTTCGCTAGGACCTCTTTGCAGAAATAATTGAGCTTATCAAGGTCGAACAAAGCTCCATCGAGAGACATTTTCTCCAAAGAATAATGGAAAGCGCGGACATCTAGGCTCTTGTTTTCGATTGTCCATTCCTCAAAATTAGAATTGGCGATACTCATCAAATAGACAAGAACTCCATCAGTTGGATAACCGGATTTCAAGAAATAAGAAACTGCGGCTTCGGCATCTTTTCGTTTGGAAAGCTTACGCTTATTGCCATGATCGAGTTTCATAATGACAGGCAAATGGGCGTATTTCGGGGCTTTCCAGCCTAATGCTTTGAAAAGTTCCAAATGGATCGGGGTGGAAGGGATCCATTCTTCGCCGCGAGTAACTAAAGTCGTTCTCATGAAATGGTCATCAACGGCGTGGGCAAAATGGTAAGTTGGCAAGCCATCAGCCTTAAAGATGACTATGTCAACGTCATTGTCGGCCAAATCGATGTCGCCGCGGATTTCATCATGGAAAGTTATTTTGTTTTCGTGGTTTCCTTCGCTTCTAAAACGAATGACCCAAGGAGTGCCATTCTTTATCTTTTCGATTCTTTCATCAACGCTTAAATTGCGATCTCTAGCGTATTTGCCATAGTATCCAGGGATGATTTTGTTCGCTTCTTGGAATTCGCGAAGCTTAGCCAAGTCTTCACTTGTGCAAAAATCGGGGTAGGCTTTTCCTTGGCGAATAAGCTCTTTAATGGCGATTTTGTAAATATCGGCTCTGGCGCTTTGCTGATAAGGGCCATAATTGCCTTTATCGCCGTTTACGAAATATCCTTCGTCCGCGACAATCCCAAACATCTTAAGCTGATCAATCAATTCTTCAGCGCTGCCGGCGATTGTGCGTTTGGTGTCTGTGTCTTCCAAACGGAACATATAAACGCCTTTGGTGTCATTCGCGATTATATAAGCGATCATCGCGGTGAACAAAGATCCGGTATGCAAAAATCCTGTTGGCGAAGGGGCAAAACGAGTCACTTCTGCGCCTATAGGCAAATTCCTTTCAGGATATCTTTTTTCCAAATCATCGAGAGTCATGGTAACTTCTGGAAAGAGAAGTTCTGCTAAATCATTATTGGTGGCCATTATATTTTCTCCAAAACAAAAGAATTATAGTCTAGAAAGGTCAATACTTCCATTTTTCTTTCTTGGAAAGAACATTTTGGGCTTTTCTTCTAGTCAAAACATTAAAAGGACCCCAAGGAGTATTTTTATAACTTCTTTAAATTCATCCTTGATTTATGAAACGAGATTCTCTACAATTACACTCGCTCGAAACAAGTGCAGGTGTAGTTCAATGGTAGAACGCGACCTTGCCAAGGTCGACACGCGGGTCCGATTCCCGTCACTTGCTCCAGCTAGAAAAGTGCCCCGATGAATTCGGGGTTTTATTTTTCTTCATCCTCATCTTTTTTGTCAGTTCCATCCTTAAGCATCTTTTTAGAATCATTCAAGGCTTTCTCGAAAGTGCTGATCTCTTCCTCATCAAAGTTTTCTTTATTTTTGATTTCCTTTAATTTCCGTTCAGCCATTTCCACGCTATAGGATAAGAAATAACCCATGTATTTCTCCATCATCGCCCCTAAGCAGCAAGCGTAAAAAGGAAGGAACGGGGTTATTCCAAGTAAGCCAAAAGTCAAACCAAGCACTACCGCCCCAGCTTCGCTAAAAAAGCTATCCCAATATGCCCTAGCCAAAAATATTCCAAACGCGAAAAAAATGGTCCCAACCGTTAACATTGGCCAAAAGCAAGAAAAATAGTCTTTAAAATATTCACTACGAGCTTTTTTCATTCCTCCGACATAAATTCCGTTTGATATAGGCAAACTAAGGGTAGGCGAAAAGAATCTGAAGAAAGGATTAAGGGCATAGCAATAGGAGGTTCTAAATACAAATATCACCGCAAAAACGACATATGTTGCTAAATAAATAACGCTAAAGAAAGAGTTTATTGAAGGTGATGTCGACATATACGATGTCGCGGCGGCATAATCGCCCTTGGCCAAATATCCCGAAAAAACGTTCAAAGATTCATATAAGAGCAAGTCTTGGCTGGCCCAAATATTTCCAACGCCTAAATATACGATTATCTCTGCTATTAGAGCCAACAAAATAGCCAAAAAGAAATTCCGGACAACCCTATAAGAACCATAAAATGGCATCCTGAAATATGAGAAGAAATAAGCAACCATTCTCTTATTGGAGAAATCGCCGTTTTTATGGCCATCATTGATCGATAAACAATAGGCAAAAAACAAAGGAATAATCAAAAAAGGCACAACGAAAATTAAAAAGCCGGGGAAAAAGGCACAAAGCACAAGGGATGGCAAGCAAATCAAAATAAAGGCAATTGTTATTCCTAAAAAATCTTGGAAATGATTTTTATATTTATGATAGCTAGCCAAGAAGATCCCATTATTTTTCATTCATTTTTATCTCACGGTCCCTTTCCTTACCATCGTGCAAACTAACAATCGCGCTTTTTAAAGCTTTTGGATCCAAAGGATCGGTTTCTTCTTTCTCATAAATTTTGATTACTTTGTCTAAACGTTTTAAAGTCGTCAAAGTTGGCTCGCCTTTTTTTAATTCAATCGGAGTTATAAAGCAATCGTCATTGATGAGAATGATCGGAACGATTAACGTTACGTTTATCCCGGTGGCGTTAGAGAAACGATTGACGGCTTCTTTAGCTTTTTTCAATGGATTATCGATTGATTTTTTGGCGCCTTTTTTCGGATAGATAACCCAACAAGCATCATCGCTTGTGGCATTGACGGCGCCATCGAAATAATAATCTATGATCATATAAATATATTTGTCGCCACCAAGAACGTGATCAATATCGACATACTTTTTCCCGCCTAGTTTCATATGAATGTCATTAACGAGATAATAATCATGAATTTTGGCTATGTGAATCAATTTATGGTAGTACCACTTTGTAATGTTCTTATTGATCAAAAATTTCTTAATCGGGCTATAAAGGAATAGGCAAGCAACAAAAAGCGCGGCAAGGATACTTACCGTCACAAAAACAGTCAACCGCGCTTCGTAATTCATATTAATCGGCAAATTTTTCGGCTGTGGCAATCGCGATTTCAATCATGTTACAAAGGCCTTCTTGCCTCTCCTCAGGAGAAATTTGGGTATTTCCGTAAATCAAATCCGAAACAGTGCAAATGCACAAAGCTTTCTTATGAAGGGTCGCGGCGTTGGCATATAAAGCATAGGCCTCCATCTCGGTTCCTAAAACGCCAAGTTTTTGCCATTTTTTCCAGATGTTTGGATCCTCATCATAAAAGGTGTCGCTAGATAAGACATTGCCAACGTAATACGTTGCACCTTTCTTTTTGGCAGCATCGGTTGAAGCTTCAAGCATATCATAGGAAGCGATAGCGCTATAAGTCGAATTATGCAAGTCATATTGGCCCATCCAATTGCTGTTTGTGCAAGCGCCTTGGCCAATCAAAATATCGCGGCAATTGATATATTCTTGCAAAGCCCCAATCGTTCCAACGCGAATAATGGCCTCGACGCCGTAATTGGCATACAGTTCATGAGAATAAATCCCAATTGAAGGCATTCCCATTCCAGAAGGCATGACGGAAATGGTTTTTCCGTTTTTTGTTTTTCCAGTGAAACCGACCATCCCGCGAATCGAGCACACCTCTTCGACATCAGTTAAATAATTTTCCGCAATGAAACGGGCACGAAGAGGATCTCCTGGCATCAAAACTACTTTAGCAAAAGCATTGTCTTTAGCATTAATGTGAGGTGTGGACATAAATATCTCCTTATTTTTGGCGCAAATAGTTTAACACATTTTTTATAATAGCAAAAAATAAAAGGGCCGATTGGCCCATTCTATTGGATGTTATCCTCGCTGGTTTCCGAAACAATCGACATATCTTCTTCGAAGATACGAAGCAATTCATCTGGGGCGACGGTAGTGAGCTCGCCTTGGAATGCGATTGAGATGCGGCCAGTTTCCTCACTGACGACAATCGTCACAGAATCAGTAGTTTCGCTAATTCCGTATGCCGCTCGATGGCGAGAACCGTATTTTCCTGTTAAAGCACGGCTTGTTGGTGTGAAATAAACGCTTGCGGCAGCGATTTTATCGCCTCTTATGACGACCGCTCCATCATGCAGACGAGTGCCTGGGTAGAATATCGTTTGAAGCAATTCGCTATTGACGGGGGAATTTAACAAAGTGCCGTTTTTCATGATATCAGAGAGGTCATCGTTTCTTTCAAAAGTGATGATTGCCCCAATTTTTTGTTTTGAAAGAATCTTAACGGCGTCTTCTACTTTCTTATAGACTTCTTCCCTGTCGTAAATCTCTTCAGGCTTAACGTTTTTATTTTTATGGAAGAATTCAACGGTGGTTTTGCCTTTTAAAACATTTGCGGTAAAGGCTCTAATTTCAGCCATGTTCGTTACGCAAGTGATAAGAATCTGAACGATAAACAAAGCCAAAACAATATAGAAAAGCAAATCGATGTTAAATAGCCAGCTTACCAAAAGCAAAATCGAGCACAAAATAATGCAAATTCTCGGAACGTTTCTTTTAATGACAAAAAAGAAAACCGCGACGATAAAAACAAGCAATAATGCCCCGAAAATCAAAGATAATAAATTTGGAAGATAGCTAAAATCGCGCATAATTTTATATAAAAGCTGACTTTTTTTCAAGGTCTACCATTATTCTAGCAAAAACCGCTTCTTTTGTTAAGAAACAAAAGTGATATTTTACTTAGCCTTGCTGAATTTGCCTTTGTGGACTCCTTTGCTTGGCTTAGTGAGAATGCCTTTGCCGGTGCTGCCAGCCATTGACTTTGTGTAAGCCATCGCTTCGGCTTTGGTGTCAAAGGTTTTAATCACTTTGTCGCTACCCATGATTTTAACCACCCATTTGGCGTCGCTTTCGCGCTTGTTGATTAAGTATGTATTCTGTTTTTCCGACATAAAAAACTCCTTTTAATTACTATAGAACGATGTTCTGATTTTCTCAAAAAATATCTCATGGAATCATGAAAAATGATTGCATATTGAAGCAAAGAAGCACGATAAAGAAACTATGAATCGAGACAAAGTGAGCGTTGCATTAGCCACTACTACCTATTTCTCCCTCATTTATGGTTTTTGTATAAGGAGATAAGCAATTTATGAAATCTATAAACCATTTAAAGTTGGCTATTTTTCATCGAACCTTAGAAAGTTTCTATGTTCAAAACAATTCAGGTATTTTTTACGATGCTTATATGGGCTTTTTATTATTTTTAAAATCCAAAATCAGTGTAAAAAAGTCATGCATTCTTAATTATGCGACGTCAATCATCTTTGGTGACGGATCCATTGAACCAATCGTTTTCATTGTTTTGACTTTAATTCGAAATATAGGTAGAACATCTTACATTGGCTAGCCATATTGGGGAGATACTTTTTCCTTCATATCATCTTTTCTTTTGCATGAAAAATATAATTACGCATGCTTGGCATATAGTTTTGCCTTAATCTAGCGAATTATAATAATCATCGTCGACTTTTTCGCACCATTCAGTAGATTTATCGAGACCCTCCACGTCGATTGCGATATGCTGAAACCAGGAATTCTTTTTGGCTCCATGCCAATGTTTAATGTTAGCTTCTATGGTGACGACCATTCCTTTAGTCAAAGAAATGGGGTCCTTTCCTTCTTCTTGATAATATCCTTCGCCATCGACAACGATTAAAATTTGTCCACCGCCTTTTTTAGCGTGATGGATGTGCCAATTATTCCGGCATCCTGGTTCGAAAGCGACATTGGTAAGGAGAAAGGTTTTATTTCGGTCAGTCAAAGGGCAAAGATAGCTTTTGCCGACAAAATATTTATCATAGGCGATATTTTCCTCTCCAATTGGGAAGCTTAATTCTTCTTTCTTCATTTTTATTCTCCTACTACCTCTTTCAAAGCGTTTATCGCGTTCAGCGAACGGGGATGTCCAACATAAAAGACATTGTTCAGAATCACTTTGAGCAACAACTCTTTGTCGTTGCCAACATTCAAATTTCCTTTGATATAGGCCTTCAATTAGGGGATCGTTCCAAGGTTCAATAAAGCGACAAAAGTAAGAAGTTCTCTTTCCTCCAAGCTCAAATATCCTCTAGAGCAACAATCACCAAAGCAATTCTTAGCCAAAAGATAATTGATGTTTCGACTGTATTCATCTCTGCTTTTATAGAAATTTTTCATATTCTCTCCGATGTTTTCACTTGCAAATCGATACCTTCCTTCAATCGTTTTGACAGGATCTTTGATAGGAACATCCGAAGAAATATCCAAAAAGAGAAAAAACTCAAAAACCTTCGAATACCCTAGATAAGTAATAGCTTGAATGATCACTTCTCCTATTTCCGAAGCGGTTAATTTATTTTGCTCTTCTATTTCTTTTTTAAACAAAGAAAGGGCTCCGTTAGCGATTATAGACATAAGATTGGTCATCTCTTTAATTCTTCCATCTAATGACGAAAGTTTTTCTAAGTCCTCTTCAAGATTCTTTTTAATATCAGCAATCATAAAATGACCTCCAAAAACACTTAACGCCTAAAGTAATCTTTAGGTCAACAAAAAAAGACGGCAAACGCCGTCTCAAATTGTTTCTTTTTTATTCAATCGTCAAAAAATCAGTAAAACCGGTGAGTTCGAAAACTTCCATCACTTCTGGAGAAACGTGAATCAGTTTCATCGTTCCTTTCTTACTCATTTCTTTTTGGGCTTTCAAAAGAACACGAAGGCCAGCTGAGGAAATATATTCAAGCTTAGTCATGTCGAAGACCAAATTCGAAGCATTAGGGATAACTTCGTTTAAGCTTGTTTCTAGTTGAGGGGCGGTTGTCGTATCTAATCTCCCAAGCAAAGTCACAACGCTATCTTCACCAATTTGTTTTTCAATATTTAAACTCATCGCAAAACTCCTTTTTTGTGCAATTCCAATTTATTATTCTATTCTAATTCGCCAGACGATTGAATATTTTTTAAACTAAATTCAGAAATTCTTTTTGATCTTAAAAACGTTTTGAGAATTTTTATATTCGTAGCAAACTTCATCCATCGTTTTCTTGACCATATAAATTCCTAAGCCCCCGATTTCCCTTTTTTCAAGAGACAAAGTAACGTCAGGGTCTTCTTTTTCCAAAGGATTATAAGGCTTTCCGTTGTCGAGGAAGGTGATGCAGATGCCTTTAGGGTCATTTAAGCCTTCGAGAATAATGGTTGCCTCCCCTTCTTTAGGGGCGTAGGCATAGAAGCAAATGTTCGAAAAAATTTCATCGATTGCGACATCGATCTGAGTTTGAACTTTCAATGGGCATTCCATTTTTTCAAGCATTTCATCAACGCGTTCTAGGAGAGAATCCAGGTTTTCGACTTTCGCTACCAAAGTGATTGTTTCTTCGTCCTTAGAAGACATTTTTTGCTTAAAATCCAGGCAAAGCATCGTTATATCGTCGAATTGTGGGGCGTCTCCGACAAAATCATCAATATCGTTTTTGACGGCTTTTAAAATTTCCTCAGGATTATCGTTTTTGACTTTGTTAAGGCTTTCTTGAAGTCTATCCATCCCAAAAAGCTCATTTCTCTCATTAGTGGCCTCGGTGACGCCATCGGTGTACTCGAAAATCTTATCGCCTGGTTTAAGGAACATGCTCCCAGCGCTATAACGGATATTTTCCATCCCTGCTAAAACGAAACGTGGCTTGATCTTTTTTGGTTCAAAGCTTCCGTTTTGCAAAATGAAAGGCATCTCGTGCCCAGCGTTCACAAAATCAAACTGACCAGTGGTTAAATCAAGCACCCCTTCAAAAGCGGTGATGAATAGTCCTTGGCTGTTCGATTCGCAAAGAAGGTTATTGACCTCCGTGAAAACTTGGCCAAGGTCTTTCCCTGATTGGGTATGGTCTTTGATAAGGGTTTTTCCAATGACCATGAATAAGGCCGCTGGAACCCCTTTCCCCGAAACATCGGCAACAACAATGGCCAAATGGCTATCATCGACCATGAAAAAGTCATAGAAATCGCCACCGACTTCCTTTGCGGGAGTCATGGTCGCATAGATATTGAATTCTTTGCGGTGAGGGAAGGCAGGGAACAAACAAGGGAGCATCGAGGCTTGGATGTTTTTAGCAATATCAAGCTCCGCTCCGATTCTTTCTTTTTCGGAGGTGACTTTTGATAAATTTGCGATATATATTTCCAGTTCATCCAGCATGTAATTGAAGGAATCGCCAAGGGTCTCGATTTCATCTCTTGAGTGGATTTCGATTCTTTTGTCTTTGAAAGTGCCATTGCTGGTGATACTTTGAGTGAATTCCGCTAATTTCCCAATAGGTTTGGTGATCATTCTGCGAATAACGACAACATATATCAAAAGAACGATGGCGATGATGCCGAAAGAAATAAGGAACATGTAAATTAAGAAAGAATTCAAGTAATAGCGGATGGTCCTCATATCAATGATATATTGAACTTCGGCTATAGCCTTGCCATTCTCATCCAAAACAACGGAAATGCCAGTGTAATTGTAGCCATAGCTATTATCGGTGACAATTGGGGCATCCAATCCTTTGTTTTCGGCAAAAGCATTATAGATCGTAATGTATTTTTGGTAATCTTCGGGGTCATTTGGATTAGCGGCATCCTTATAATAAACAGTGCTTCCGTAAGCCATTTGATTAGCGGGGTCATCGCCCATATCGAGAGAAATGGAATCAATATAAAAAGTCACGCTGTCGGCATTAGGAACAGTCAAAGATAAATAAGTGACATTTCCTTCCTTTTTGATGGTGTTAAAATTATTAAGGGTTCGTTTATAGGCCTCTGTTTTATCGCCATCCTTGCCGATGATAGCCTTGACGTCATCGACGTTCAGCATCGCGGCAATCGCGTCGCAATTGGTCACAACGCGGTCAGAAGCCATCTCCAGCAAATAAGATTTGGTATTCAAATAGGAAAACATCGAAATCGAGACCGTCAAAACTAAGCCAGTGATTCCTAAAGAAAGAATAAGTTTTGGCAAAAGTTTGAACTGGCGTTTCTTTTTCTCTTTCATAATTTCATCTCCAATTTCTTATAATAGATTTCAGCGTCGCAATGACACCTCCCTTGGCAAAAAGGGCAATATAATTCTGAATTATTATACCAAAATTCTTTTTCTTCCTTTAGATAAACAAATCCAGTTGAATCCATGGCTTTTTGGAGGGGGACATAGTCTCCTTTTTTCCAACAAACGGCATAAGCTAAGTCAATATTTAAGCTTTTCAGAATAGACAAAAAGAATTCAATTAGTTTTTCAGAGAGCCCTTTGCCTCTAAATTCAGTTTTCAGACTGATGGATTGAAGTTTTCCGACTTTCTTGCTTTTCGCTTTCAGAATTTCTTCTTCTTTAGTAGAAAGCTTAATTTCCTCATGCATTTTTCCTTTTTCTTCGATTTTGAAATAAACATAGCCAATCAAAGAATGGCCATTATCTTTCAAAATGTAGAGAAATTTGTCTTCATCATCGATTGCATCTTCTAAGTCAAACAAGGAATAAAGGTCCTTGCCAACCGTATCGTCGCAAAGGGATTTTATATCCAAAAGATCTTCTTTTTCCGCTGCGCTTAAAGATAAAGAATCTTCAGAAAGAAAGATTTCTTTATTCATGGTTATCTCCTTTTGAAGCCGTTATCAAAGAAAGTCCCATGAAAATTTCCGATTTTCTATTGATTATTGATTCTTTTAAAACATCTAAATTATTGTTTAGCCATTCTTTCCAAGATTTATATGTCTGATTTGTGGGGCTTTCTTCCACCAATATATCGATGTCGCTTCCTAAAAAAGTGAAAAACATGCTAAAAATGGCTTCTTTTTTTAAAATTTCATCATTTTTCGCCATAATTCCCTCTCGACAAGTTTTAACGTTTTTATAGCCAATTTCCTTTAGCGAATTTGGTAAAATCGCTCCTAAGTTTCTTTTTCCAGCATAAGGGTCATTGTTTAAGATTTCTAAAAATTCATGGAACAATTTGGCATCGCCGTTTTTAAGATAGGATATCTCATCATGTCCTTCAATGATTACCAAAGCCCCATCCTTGTTTAATAAAGGGAATATTCTCCTTAAAAGATTCATCGGGTCATTTAGGTGCATCAAAACAAATGAAAGGTAAATAAAATCAAACCCTTTAATTTTTCTTTCATCCATTATTTTTCCCAAATCAGAGATAAAAGAGGGTGATTCGACATCCATTTGGCAAAATGAATAACGTTCATTGCGATATTTGGCTTTCGCTTCTTTCACCAAAGAATCGTTATATTCGATCCCAATAACATTCAAAATATTGTTTTTGCTGAACCTGTTTAACGTTTTTTGGCCATTATTGCAGCCTAAATCGAGAATATTCAATCCTTTTCTGCCGCTCAGCAAAGAGTCGAAAACGGCAGACTCGTAATCCGAAAGCAAGAGATCTTGAAGTTCAAGTCTCTTTAGTTCATTAGAATTAGTGAATACCACGGCTTTTTCCATATTTTCCTCTATAAATTAATATAAAGATAATTAAAAATTAGTTTCCTCTGGTAATCATAGGATTTGGCTTTTTTCTTTATAAGGTTAGAAGCGCCAATGGAAGCTAAATCCCCTCTCTCTTCCAAAGGGTTGAAAATCCAGACATTATCTTTAACGACCAAAGTATAATCATCGCCATTTTTCAGAAGTTTGACGCAAATGTAATATCTCTTTTTGCCTTTTGCCTCTTTCAAAACATGATTCATGATATTCAAGATGATCTCTTCGCCGACGAAATTGATTAAGAAGGCTTTTTTCGGGTCTATCTCCCACTCCTCGCAAACTTTTTCCAAATCTTCAGTCATTTGAGAAATGTTTTTTTCCTCAATCCAGTAATTCTTTTCAAAAGAAGGTTCTTCGCTTTGGAAATTAGGCAAAACTTTTTTCTTAGAAGGGGCGATTAGATATATCGCTAAGATAACTAATAGAATCAGCGATTCAGCGAGGCAATAGGATAATGAGACCCCTTTAATATCCATTTTCGGGATGAAAATAAAACCCGATGCCAAGATAAAAACACAACTGCGGAGCGTTGTAATCGCGTTAGCAATCTTCACTCTTCCGATTGCTTGCCAATAAGAAACAATAATCACGTTTATGCTCATCGGCACAAGCGAAAGCATAAAAATTCTTAAGGCGGAAACGCCTCTTTCATCATTAATGCCGAATAAACTAACTATATTGCTAGAAAAACTAACGCCAATAATCACGGATATCGTTCCGGCTAATAAAACAACGAAAAGAGCTCTTTTCAATACGAGTTTGATACCCTTGATATCAGATTCCCCCACTAAAAAGGGCGTAACGGTAGCCAAGGCAGAAGAGGAGCCATCATAGAAAGCGGATGGAATTGTGCTAACGGTATAAATCACCCCATATAAGGCAACAAAAGTTGTGCCATCGCTATCCCCAAACTTCAAAAGAAGTTTATTGAAGACGAGCATTACGATCGCCGCAAAAATAAAAATCGATCCTGAGCTAAACCCATTCCAAACAAATTGGCCGATGTCTTTAAGCCTAGGAATAGAAAGACGAAGTTTTAATATTTTGTTCTTTTTGAAAAAATGACAAAGCAAAACCAGCGTTCCTAGCACTTCTGCCATGCATAAAGACGCCGAAGCGCCAAGAATTCCCATATTTAGCCATTTAATGAAGACAAAATCGAAAACAAGATTAAAAACAATGACGACCGCTGAAGATATAGCCGCCAAAAGAGGATCGCCATCAGTTTGTACACTTGCTGAAAGGATATGGCAAACGACGAAAACAGGGGCAGTCCATAAAACTAGTCGCAAATAGCGATCAGCCAAATCATACAATTGCTCAGTTACTCCTAAAAAAGAATAATAGGTTTTACGGAAGAGCAAAGGAAGCAAGCATATTAGAGCGCAGCATAAGCCGATTGTCAGCAAACTGGAAAAAAGTCGATTTGCTTCTTTGGCGTTGCCTTCGCCAAGAAAGCGGCGGATCAGCATATTGGCGCCAACGCCAAGAGTCACGCCAACAAGAGCATAGAAAAAATAGACAGGGGTTGCCAAATTCGTGATGGCCAAACCATCGCTACCAACAAAATTGCCCACAAGCAAAGAATCGACAATCGTGCAAATTGTTGTCGATAAAGCGGACAATATCCCCCAAAAAAGAAAATTGTTATAAGCGCTTTTGGCAAAATTGATCTTTTTTTCCTTAGATTTGAAAACCGTAAAATTCCCCTCTCATTTTATTTTATGTGCTCGTTATCTAGATGCCAAAGCCAGGCGTTTTTTTCCTCCGCCCAACCATATCGACGCAAATATTCGCCATTGTATTTCCTCAATGGTTCTTCATCGCCTTTGATGATTTGGTATAAATCGCATTCCACTAAATTAGCATCGATGTATCGTCTTCTGCCATCAGTGCACAAAATATCGGATATTCCGGCGCTTTTCAAAGTTTCGATCAATCGTTTAGCCGTGGTTCTATATAGAGCGGAGGTGTTCTCGTCATTCGGACGGTCTGGCCAAAGATTTGCGATGGCCTCCCCCGTTGTCAAGCCGACATCCCCGTGATCGACGAGCAAAGCGAACAATTCCTCGACCTTTGGGCGATTGAAAACGAAATTTTGGCCCCTCACTTTGACGCTTAAATCCGGAATGGTTTCGATCGTCACCAAAGTATCTTTGCGGGAACGAATAAGCAAAGCTTTGTCAAACTCTTTTCTTATATCTTCCAAAGAGTAGGGCTTCAAGACATATCCAATGGCATCGACTTTAAAAGCCTCCAAAGCGAATTCAGAATGACCAGTAAGAAAAATAACACGAATATTTTGATCGATTCGATGAAGCTCATTAGCTAAAACAATGCCATTCATCATAGGCATATCGATATCCAAGAAAGCGATATCGATTTTATTCTTTTTAGCAAATTCCAAGGCTTTTAAAGGCTCAGAAAAAAGGGACAATTTCTCGACTTCCGGAAACTTCCTGACTAATTGTTTAAATGAATCTAATAGCAAAGCGTCATCATCCACATAAATAACTTTCATAAATGTCTCCAAAATTTGAGATTTCTATTCTTTATCGACTCTTTGACGTTCGACCAATTCCGCAAAAAACCCATTTTGAGCGATCAATTCATCGTATGTGCCATCTTCGATGATCCTTCCTCCGTCGATAACGACAATGCGATCGCACTGCTTGATGGTGGATAAACGGTGGGCCACGACGATTCTCGTGCATTTCAATTTCGCCAAAGCATCAGAAACTTGTTTTTGCGTGATATTATCCAAGGCACTGGTCGCTTCATCGAAAATCAAGACCCTCGGTTTCGGGGCAATGGCTCTCGCAATCATGATTCTTTGCTTTTGACCACCGGAGATACCTCCGGCACCCTCTGCCACCATTGTGTGCATGCCCATAGGCATTGCCCTGATATCATCGGCGATGCCAGCCGTTTCCGCAGCTTCCCAAGCCTCTTCTTCGCTAAGATGAGGTGCCGAGATGATGATATTCGAATAAATATCTCCTTGCATCAATTTGCCATCTTGCGTGACTACGCCCATCTTTTTGCGGAGCGATTGCAAATCCAAGGTGGATAAATCCTTTCCATCATAATAAATGGCGCCTTTTTTTGGCTTTTCAAAGCCCAAAAGCATACGAATCAGAGTGGATTTTCCGCAACCGGTTTTGCCCACTATCGCAATATATTGCCCAGATTTGATTTTCAAAGTGAGGTTTTCAAAAATAAAGGGCATATTATCAGAGTAACGGAAAGTGACGTTATTTATTTCGATATTGCCAGAAATCTTATTCACCGCTTTCAAGCATTCAGCCGCTTCAGGCTCAGTTTCAAGAATCGGCTTTGTCAAATCGACGACTGGCTTTATGGTGGCGAAAGTCGTAGCTAAGCCAACAATCGATAAGAAAGCCCCGGAAACCATGCCATAAGATGAATTAAAAGCATAATAGTCGGAAAGGGAAACTTGGCTTTGAACCGCGCAAATATAAAGCACAATGGTACCAACTAAAGAGATAATCAAAGAGAAAACGCTGCTTAATTTAACCAAAGCCGGAGGATTATAGGTCAAAGAAGAAGCGTGAGAATACAAAGTTCCCCATTTGGCAAAGGCTCTTTTTTCCGCACCGGCCAATTTGATTTTTTGGACGCCGGCGACTAAAGAATAAGTCAAGCCAGAATCCTTGGCGGATAGTTCCATGCTCTTTTTCGAAACTTTCATTTGGGCGAAGGTGCTAAGCAAAGAAAGAACGACGGTCGCCAAGATTATTAACAAAGCCGGCACTACCAAAGCTGGGGCGTATTTGAAAATCTGAGCGATATAAATAAGCGAGAAAATAGAGCTAAGTCCAACGGTCATGACTGAATTAACGATAATCGAGACCAAAGAGGAAACATAGGCGGCACGGGCGGTTATTTCACCAGAGCTATACTTTTTGAAAAAGGAAGTAGGCAAGGAAAGCACGCGCATCATCGTGGCAGCTTGAACGGCGATGCCCATCTTAGTGGATATTCTAGTGCTCACTAACCCCTTCACAACGCCAAACAAAGCGCTGGAAATAGAGACGGAGATGCTGAAAATTGCAATCGAAACCAAAAGCTGAATGTTTTTGGATTCGACGACATTGCCATATAATTGCTTGCTGATTTCCGGAGTGATAAGGCCGATTAAAGTGATGATCAAAGTCACGGCAATAATCCAAACGAAATCGAACACCGATAAAGATTTAAAAGCGTAAATCATCAAATCTTTAACGCTCATCTTCTTGTTGGGGAATGGCTGATAGAACAAAATCGCATCAGGCTCAAAAAGTTCCTCACTGGAGGAATTCAAATTCTTCTTTTCCCCGTTTTCATCGAAAAAATAATAGCCGGACAGACGGTGCGGAAGCAAGGTGACTGCTCCGCCATTCTTTCTTTTGGCAATCATGACCCCTATCGCGTTTTTATACCAACCTTTTTCCAAACTGACGGTGCGGTACATCAAGCCATGAGGACGGATAGCATAATCGATTTGATCTTCGAGTTTCGTGATCTTTTCTGGAATATCACAAGGTGATTTCCGGAAATATCCTAAAACCTGATTGATGGCATCCAAAGAGCGCAAACGCTCGTCAGTTACGGTTGCGGAGACTCGTTTTCCAGTAACGGAGCCGGAAATTTGCTTCAAGGCTTCAGATAAGGTAGCGTCATCATTCTCTTGACGAGTTTTCAATTGTTCGTTGAATAAATTCATATCGTTGCCTCCTTCCTAATCACTTGTTACAAGTCTCTTGTAAAGACCGTCTTTGGCATAAAGTTCATCATGGGTTCCTCTTTCCATGACTTTGCCATGATCCAAGACGATAATTTCATCGCAATCTCTGATAGTTGAAAGTCTATGAGCGACAACAATGCAGGTAATTCCACGCTCTTTTATCGATTTTACGACTTCATATTCGGTTTTGGCGTCTAAGGCGCTTGTGGCTTCGTCCATGATTATGATGGTTGGGTCCTGAGCCAAGACGCGAGCGATTTCTAGTCTTTGGCGCTGACCGCCTGATAAGTCACGTCCTCCCTCCGTCAAACGGTATTGATAGCCGCCGTCACGCTGCATGATATCCTCGTGGATATGGGCGTCTCTTGCCGCCAAAATCATCTCAAAATCTTCAATTGAGTTATCCCACATCTTAATGTTATTCGCGATGGTGTCGCCAAAAAGGATGATTTCCTGATCGACGACCGCCAGAGAGCCAGTGAAAACATTGTGACTAATGTCCTTCATGCTCTTCCCATCGAATTTTATTTCGCCGCTCCAAGGTTTGTATAAGCCTGAAATAAGTTTTGATAAAGTGGATTTGCCGCATCCGGAAGTTCCAACGAAGGCAACGCTTTTTCCCGGTTTTAATTCAAGATTAAAGTTTTCAATGAGTGGTTTTTCTAATCTAGAATACCCGAAAGTGACGTTTGTCATCGTGACGTTCCCACTTAATTTGGAATCGTCTTCGCTAATGATCGCGGCATCATCATAGATTTCATCTTCAGGATATTCCATAACGTCATTGACGCGTTCCATCTCCGTGCGCATCTCTTGCAAGGTTTGCCCGGCGCTAATGAGATTAAGCGCAGGCGAGGTGAAAGAAGATAAGAACCCTTGGAAAGCTGTAACCATGCCGAGGGTGAATTGCCCTTGCATGACCAAATAAATACCAATCATCAAAACCAAGGTGTTACAAATGGTGGATACGATAGTCGGAATAACGCCCAGGAACTGATTGACTTTTTGGTATTTGACTTCTGAGCTATTCACGGCAGCTTGATATCCCGCCCACTTTTTGAAGAATCCATTTTCAGCACCGCTGGCTTTCAAAGTTTCAACCATTTCAACGCCAGCAACGGTGGCACCGCTTAAAAGGCCGCGGTCACGCATCTGAACGCGGGTGATATTGATGCGTTTATTGGAAATGATCCGCGAAACCACTAAGTTAATCAAAATGGAGGCAACGCCAATCAAAGTCAGCAATAGGCTATAACGAACCATGACGACCAAATAAAAGATCATCATCGCGGCATCGAGAACTAACGGAGCGAAAGTGTTCACAAGAGTGTTAGCAATCGAGGCGTTGGATTCTTGACGACTTGTTATATCGCCAGCCAAACGTTGCGAGAAGAATTCCATTGGAAGATGCAGAACATGCCAAAAATAGGTGGCATTTCCAACCGCGGCGAGCTTCCCACTGATTTTTAAGGAATAAACGGCCTTAATCCATTCAACTAAGATTCTCAAGAACGAGAATACCGATAGGACAATGATGAATGGCCAAAACCAAGTTGGATTTTCGTTGGTCAATAAGCGATCTAGGAAAATACGGTTGAAAGCTGGGTCAATCATCGTGAAAAGAGAGGCAAGGACCGCTGTCAAAACCGTGAAGATAATCTGAGTTCCAGCGCCTTTCAAACGCTTTTTCGCGAAACCAAAAATAGATTTTCTTTTGCCACCAGGAACGAATTCTTCAGTTGGCTCAAAGCAAAGAGCGACGCCAGAATATTGTCTTTCAAAATTCTCAAAAGGGATGGTGTAGCGACCTTTGGCGGGATCGTTTAAAACGACTTTGTTCCCTCTAAAGCCATCAAGCACCACAAAATGGGAAAAATTCCAAAATATGATGCAAGGGAATTTCACTTTTGTTTTCAAGGCTATAGCGCTATAGCGGAAGCCTTTGGCGCTTAATCCATAAGAGCGAGCGGCTTTTAGGACGTTTTTCGCTTTTGATCCATCACGAGAAACGCCACAATCGAGACGGACTTGTTCTAAAGGAATCCATTTATCGTAATAGGCAAGGACCATGGTCAAAGAGGCGGCTCCGCATTCAAGAGCCTCCATTTGCATGATAACAGGGACTTTCGCCACGCCTTTGCTTAAAGGCTGTTTAACTTTCGTTTTTTTCATAAAAGCCCCTTTTTAATTGAAAATAAAGGAGAAAGGACAGATAGATTCCGTGACTATTTTCGCGGAATAGCAACCGTCTTTGGCGATATTTTTATCAAGCGTTATTTCAAAAAGAGAATCGCTGTCGCCATAAATATTGGCAGGGATGGCGTATTTGCTCACAAGATCAAAAGAGCTGGCATTTTTGCTTTCATTTGAAATGCTTTTGATTGTATAAACATCATTTCCGATTTTAACGTTTTGCGACACCGCGACTTTTTGATTTAGGTCATCGCTTGCTTTCACATATCCTGCCGTCACATTCCCGTTAGAAATAACAACGGCGTCGGTTTTCGTCTCGAGTTTGCCAAAGACCCCCCAAACGCAAAAGCCGATCAGCAAAACGATCACAGCGATAAGTGTCGCCCAAACGCCGGGATTTGTGACTTTGATATAGTCATTCAATTGCTCTGGCGAAGCACTGTCTTTTTTCGTTGCAGCGCTATTCTTATTCTCTTCTTCCATAGTTCTTCCCTTCTTGAAAATCCAAATAGAATCTTCGAACAATAAAATTATAAAACCAATAGGTCTTTTTTAATAGTTTTATTAAAAATAAAAAAGGCAAAGATAATCCCTCTGCCATTTTTTGCGTAAACGCTATTGTCTACGGCGAATTTTGTTTTTCTCAAAAGTCGATCTGCTGATGACATTGCCGCATTTGTCGCATCTGACCAGCGTGTCGCCAATCCTAGACCAGCTTGTGTCTTCGCCGCATTTGTCGCATGGGCACAAATATCCATAGGTGCCGCTATTAGACCAATTTTTTATGACGTTGCCAGCCCCAGCCGCAACGCCTCCAAGGACGTCATCGCTAAGCTCTTGGCCTTCTAGATCATTTGTGACATTTTCTTTTTTGATATCCATAATATTCTCCCTTTATTTTTATAATTTTAGCCTTATTTTACGAGGATTTTTGATAAATTGTCCCATCCTGGAAGGGTTTCAACAATCTTCTCGTAATAGCCATTTTCGAAAAAGAAGCATTTCGAAGGGTCGGAAGCCATTTTGTTATTCGTCAAAGCTAAGGCAATGGCTCGGCATCCACCAGTGCAGAATTTGAAGTATTTGCAGTTTTTGCATTTTTCGTTGTTTTCCTTCAAAGTCTCGACTGTGGTACAGATTTCATCCATGTATCTGCTTTCGGTTATCAATTCTTTTAGGCTTCCGGTTTTGAGATTGCCAAGGATATCGTTGTGCTGCTCGTAATACCCTGACATCTGATGGCACGGGAAGACGTTTCCGTTAGCAGCCACGGCAATCATGCCACGGTTCCCTTTGCAAACTGGCGCTCTCGGATTATACTGGCCAAGCGAGCATTCTACTGCAGCAATCGAGAAATCTTTTCTTTTTGGATAAAGGGTTCCGAATTGCCAAGCCGTTAAAACCATACTGTGATCTTCGCTAGAATATTGCTTCCACACATTCAAGAGCTCATCCATATATTCTTTGAAAGTCAAGGTGGCCCCATTGGCATTTTGTTCCCAACGCGGCGCTTCCGTTGTACGGATGATGCGAGTCTCATCAACGCCCATCTTATCAAGATAACGCAATGTATCCATGATCGTTTGGATATTTTTGCGATGGACATTCATCTGAACTTTGACTGGGAAGCCATTTTTCACGCAAAGTTCGATCGCTCTCAAGGTATCCTCTTCTGCGCCTTTTCTATTTCTTAGCCAATCATGCCAGCCAAGACCATCAAAGGAGATTTTCATCAAGGGAATACAATGAAGCTTTTTCATTTTGTCCAAAGCCTTTTGATTGATGAAATGCCCATTGGTATTAAGCTCAAAGACAAACATTCCTCGGCTGTATATGCCTTCCAATATTTCAAAGAAGTTCTTATGAAGCATCGGTTCGCCGCCGGTGATAGTGAACCCATTGATGCCAGTGTCGCGGCATTGGTCCAAGAAAGCATTGGCTTCTTCTAAGGTCCATTCGCTTTGAAGAGGGGAATTATCCGCGGCGTTGAAGCAATGCAAGCAATTGTAATTGCATTTTCCAGTGATCATCCAATTTACCGCTGGGAAATAGCGGTTATCGTAGCTTTTATCTTGCCAATCGTCTAATTTGACTTGTCCTTTTTTGCAAGGAATAGCCATTCTTTTAGATAAAAGCGAAATCAAGACTTTTGTCTCAGGGACATCATGCTCACCATCGCAAAGCTTCAAAGTTTCATATTCTTCTTTGCTCAAACGCTGGGCATAAGTGTAGTTCTTGACATAATAAGCGTATGGTGAACGAATCCACGAACGTAAACCAATATTTTCATTTAATATACAATACATAGCGATAGCCTTAACGGAATTAGATTGATCCTAAATCCTATGGGCATATTTAATCTCTGTTCTCGTAACCAAAGCGTAACTATTTTTAAAAAGAGAAATAAAGGCTAGGTAATGAAAATATCCCTTTCAAAGTAAGGATATCCATATCTTCAAACATTAGTTTTCAAGAATAGGACATTTCTCTTTTTTCTCAAGTTTGTTCATCTTTTTGAATTCTGAGACAATGAAGAAGATAGTGAAAATTATAGCGATGCCGTCCGAGATAGGCGCAGCCCACAAAACTCCATCAATGCCTAAGAAGATTGGCAAACAAATGGTCAGTGGGACCAAGGCGATGACATCGCGAATCAAGGATAATAAGGTTGATTTAATCGGAGAGGAGATCGATTGCAAGAAAATCGAAGTAACCTTTTGTAAGCAAGTGAAGATGATTAGCATCAAATAGATCCTGACGGTCTTTTCGCCGAATTCAAAATAGAGTTCTTTATTAGTGGTATTCGCCCCAAATATCCCAACGACGTGTTGTGGGATCATCTGGAATACGATGGTAGCGATAATTCCAACTATTGCAGTCGAAACAAGAACTATGCCAAATCCTTTTTTGACTCGGTCGTATTTAGCGGCGCCATAGTTGTATCCGATTACAGGTTGCGCCCCGGCGGCGATACCAACGGCGATATTAACGACAATCGCAAATACTTTCATAACCACTCCAACGATAGCCTGAGGATCATTGACGCCATATTTGGATTGAGCGCCATAAACCGCTAACACATTCATCGAAACGACAGAGGCAATGACAATGGAAATTTGAGTCAAGAAAGAAGAGAACCCAAGCTTCAAAGTTTCCAAAATCACCGCAAAATCCGGGATGAAAGATCTGAAATTCAGTTTAAATGTCTTTGAGAAGAATAGATATGAGGCGGAAATCAAAAACGAGACGGCTTGTCCTAAAATCGTGGCTAAAGCGGCACCCGTTAAGCCCATTTTCCATACCAAAATCATCAAGGCATCGAGAACGACATTTATAAAAGCGCCAGATATCATTGAAATCATGGCTATTTTTGGGGAATTATCCGCGCGAATAATCGAATTTAAAGCATTCATCACGATATAGAAGGGGAATCCGATAACGATGATGAAGCCATATTCATGAGACTTTGTTAGTGCTTCTTCCGTCGCCGCCCCAAAACATGTCAAGATGTTATCTAGCAAAGGAAAACAAATCGCATAGAAAAGCATTGAAAAGATAAAAGAGAGCAAAATTGCTGATCCAACCGTCTTATTGAGTTTTTCTTTATCGCCTTTCCCAAGGCACAAAGACATATAAGCGGCAGCCCCATCTCCTAGCAAAAGCCCAAAAGCCAAAGCGATAGTCGTCAAAGGGAATACGATCGTAGTCGCGGTATTGCCGATTGAACCGACATCGCTATTGCCAATGAAAATCTGGTCAACGATATTATAAAGCGCGCTGATCAAAAGCGACAAAATGCAAGGGATTGAGAATTTCAAAATCAACTTGCCTATTTTCTCTTTCCCTAAGAAATCCGAATTATTCATAAACCACTCCTATCAGCCAAAAAAGACGTCAACTGTTGCCACCTCGTCAGACAAGTGAGGTAGCGACATTTAACGTCTAGGAGATACAGTTAACGATTTTTTGCGGGTTAATTATTCCAAATGTTTTTCTTCTTCATAAGAAAATATTTTTGAAAGCGTTTTCAAAATAATAGTGGTTCTTAGGAAAATCAATATCATTTTAAAAATCAATGGTAAAACTATAGTTCCGCATCAAAAATCGTCATTGAAACAAGCACAAGATACTAACGAGCAAACAGCCAAAC
>CAVAYV010000077.1:0-69161 GCA_963593015.1 bacterium
GAAGCAAGAAGGAACTAAAAAAGATGGGGTGACCCATCTTTTTTAAATCTTGATGTTTTTCGATTCGATCTGCTCTTTGTAGAGCTTTTCTTGAGTCTCAATGGATAGATCCTTGAATTGGTTCATATAAAGGGCGTAATAAGCGCCTTTTTTGTTCATCAAGGTTTCGTGATTGCCGTCTTCGACGATTGTGCCATGATCCATCACAAGAATTCTGTCGCAATGGACGATGGTGCTTAAACGGTGGGCAATGGTGATCGATGTTCGGCCTTTCAATAGCTTTAGTAAGGAAGATTGGATCAGGCTTTCGGTTTCCGTATCGATAGAAGAGGTGGCTTCATCAAGAATCAAAATCTTCGGATTTCTGATAAGGGCCCGGGCAAAGGAGATAAGTTGCTTTTGGCCTTGGGAGAGCTGTCCTCCCCCATCTTCTAAGATTGTGTCATAGCCTTTTTCTTGCTTTTCGATGAATTCGTCTATGCCAACGATTTTGGCGACTTCTTTGACTTCCTCTAAAGTTGCGTCTAATTTTCCATAACGAATGTTATCGAAGTAACTGCCAGAGAAGACAAAGGGGAATTGTTGGACGTAGCCGATATTGCTTCTTAAATACCCTAAAGATTTATGCAAATAGTCCTCACCGTCGATTTTGATGATCCCTTTGCTTGGCTCGTAGAAGCGGCATAAGAGATTCACCATCGTTGTTTTGCCAGATCCCGTCTCCCCGACAATCGCCACCGACGTGCCCTCTTTTATATGAAGATTAAGAGGATGAATTACCTCCACCCCATTGCCATAATCGAAAGTGACGTTCTCAAAATCGATCTCGCCTTTGAATGGCTCATAGTTTTCAGTCTTCGGCTCAAATAAGGTGCCATATTTCTCAATGACTTCTCTAGAGTCTTTGATCTCTGGCTTTGCATCAAGAATCTGGCCGACTTTTTCCGCGCCAGCTTGGGCTGAGATAAAACTATTGAAGACTTCAGACAAAGATTGAAGAGGATCGTAAATCGAGGAGACAAAGCCGACGAATAAGACAACGGTGGCCACCAAAGTGGCGATATCCGCACCCTTTTGATTCTCTTTTAAAGTCATATTGATGCCAACAGCGACGACAATCGCGATCATGATATTGGAAATCATTGAAACCGCTGGCTGGAAGAAAGCGTGAACCTTTGAGGCTTTGTAGCGGCGGTCTTTGATGTTATTGACAATATCAGTCGCTTCATCTTGAACCTGATCTTCGATAGCCATCGATTTGATGGTTTTGGCCCCATTGATGGCTTCGGCTAGCCAGCCGACGAAGTGCGAGTAAGCGTTTCGAGCCGCTCTCCAACGTTTAAGAAGCTCTTTTTGGATGATTGGGATGATGATGGCCATCACCGGGACGGAGGATAAAACGATTAAGCCAAGTTTCCAATCCTGACTTAGCATCGTAATCAAGGTGAAGACGAAGTCGAATAAGGCCCATCCCATCGAGACGATATCCCAAGACAAAACGTCACCGATAGAAGAGGTGTCATTATTCATTCTGGCAATAAGCCATCCGGAATTGACATGATCGAAGTAAGAGAAAGATAGCTCTTGAATCTTTTTGAAGGTGTCTCTTCTTAAGCTTTCCATGATTTTCAAAGAGAGGAGATTCGTCAAAAAGAAGGTCAAGAAGATCGAAAGGCTTCTTAGCAAAATGAAGACGCCTTCTAAAATGCAGAAAGTCAAGAAATTGACATCACTTTCCCATAAGCCCGCGACCCAGATAAGGTGAATATTTGCGTCAAAGACGTTCCCGAATTGGACTTGATTTGCGAAAGAGGTGACGGCGCGGATGGCCCCTGCTTTCATAACAGGCACAAAAGCGCTGTCATAGAAAGTCGTCAAAAGCATCGCCAAAACGATGACCACGAGCAATGGCCATTCTTTAAGAGCGTATTTCCCGATTTTCAACCAGATGCCCGCATTGAATTTATCGGGCAGTTTTTCTTCTTCGATATTTTCCATAATTCTTATTCCATTTTGCTTTGAATCTCGTAGATGCGTTTGTATAGACCTTCTTGCTTTATCAAATCATCGTGCTTGCCTTCTTCTGCGACTTTCCCGTCTTCTAAAACGATGATTAAGTCGGCGTCTTTGGCGGTGCTGACGCGATGAGTGATGATGAAAGTAGTGGTTTTCTTATCGAGCTTTTTGAGGTTTTGGCGAATGGCGTTATCGGTCGCGGTGTCAACCGCGGACAAGGAATCGTCGAATATCACGACAGGGGATTTGGAGATAAGGGTTCTAGCGATCGCGACTCTTTGCTTTTGTCCACCCGATAATGTGACGCCTTTTTCGCCGACTGGGGTGTCATAGCCTTTTTGGAATCCTTTGATTGTCTTATCCACCGCAGCAAGCTCCGCGGCTCGACGAATTTCTTCTTCGCTTGCGTCTTTTTTGGCAATTTTGATATTCGCACCGATGCTCCGGGAGAAAAGATATGGGTCTTGCAAAACCGGGATGATGTTTTTCCTGATATGCTCTCTTGAGATATCTTTGAGCTCATAACCGTCGATGACGATAGAGCCGCTTGTGTAATCATAGATTCTTGTTAATAGCAAAGCCAAGGTGCTTTTGCCTGAGCCGGTTTTCCCCATGATCGCGACGCTTTGCCCGGCTTTGACGCTGAAACTGACGTCTTGCAAAACAGCGGCATCAGGATCATCGCCATAATGGAAACCGACATGGGAGAAGGAGATGTTCCCTTTGATTTCTGGCTTTTGGCCAGACTCTAAATCTTCCATTTCCGTGTTCATGATCTCATCGACCCGGTCAACGCTGGCAAGATATTGGCCCATTTTCGACAAAATCATCGCGACATCGCGAAGCGGCCATACCATCATATTGACGAAGGTGAAAGACAAATACAAAGTGGAAGAGGTAATTGAGCCAATAAAAGCCAAGTAAACCCCAAAGCACAAAGACAAAGCCATTGAGGCGAAAACGAAAATGTCCGTGCTCGAGAAGAAGAAAGAGGAAAGTTTTCTCCAATGGACATATTTCTTGTGATAGTCGGTTAATTTGTCTTCGAAAGAGCTTATTTCGTAGGCTTCGTTATGGAAGGCTTTAACGACGCGCACGGAATTGAGGTTCTCTGAGACTTTGTCCGTGATCATCGCTTCTGAATCGTCGGTCTCTCTATATCTATTCCTGACTTCTTTGATAAGCAAGAAACTATAGACGAACATAATCGGGAAAAGGCATAAGGAGACCAAAGTCAATTGCCAAGACAAAGACATCAAAATCGAGAAGCAAAGGACAAACATCCAGAAGGTGTAGTTCATTTGGCTTAAGTCACCTACCAAAAATTGCCTTAAAACATCCAAATCGCGGGTGCAAACCTGAAGCATATCTCCTGATTTATGAGTTTTGTAGTAAGTATAAGGAAGCCTTTCTAATCTTGTAAACAAAGTCAGCTGCATCTTGGAATTGACTTCGCATTCGTAAGAAGCGCGCAAAAGCATCCTTAGCATGCTAGTCAAAGCCACGACGATTGCCATAATGGCGATAGAGGTAGGCAAAAGCCATTTGAGATTATTAAGCAAGAAGTCGCAGCCTTTGCCCATCGTGATGATATTCACCACCCATTGCTCGATGATGCTATTTTGGAAATTCAGATACAAGGAGTTGCTTCCGCCCATTGTTTCCAAAGCGTCTATTGTTACTTTCAACAAAAAAGAAGAGAAGACGGAGGCCATTACCATCAATATCTGAGAGGCCAAAGAAAGAAAAAGGAGCCTTTCCGTACCGGCGGTAATGCTTTTTAGAGTTTTGAGGAAACCTGATTTTTGAGCTTTATTTTGAACCATACTTTGGGGAATATAACATAGTTATATGCTTTTTCAAGAATAATCTATTTAATCAAAAAAACGCTTTTTGCTTAAAGGAAAAACTTTTATTTGCCCATAGGGATGATGAATTCAGTTTTTACCGATATTTTCACCTTTTTGCCTAGGATTGCAGCCTGTATTTTAAGCTTTTGACTTCCTTATCGATGAAATCCTGCGCCTTTTCTAATGCGTCATCTAATAAATCTATGGGGCAATGAATAGTAATGGTTTTGTGAGAGTGTCCGAAAAGGTTTGAAAACGGCTGATTTTTGACTTTTTCTTTCGAAAACTCTTTTATTTTGTCTTATCTCTCTTATTATTTATTTGAAGGCGAGACGAATTTTTATGAATAGTGACAATCGTTGGTGGCTGAACTCAATCGGCTATATCATCTACCCAGAATCATTCAAGGATTCGAATGACGATGGCGTCGGGGATTTGAAAGGAATCGAAAGCAAACTTGATTATTTGCATGATTTAGGCATCAACCTTATCTGGCTTTGCCCTATTTTTGCTTCTCCGATGGTCGATAACGGTTACGATGTTTCGGATTATTATTCGATAAATCCGCGCTTTGGAAATATGGAAGATTTTGATTCGCTTTTGAAGAAAGCCCATTCTTTGGGCATCAAAATCATACTTGATTTGGCGATCAATCACACAAGCTCCTCGCACCCTTGGTTCAAAAAAGCCGTGGAAGACCCATCTAGCAAAGAACGCGGATACTATTATTTCTTAGAAGGCAAGCTGAAGGATGGCAAACTTTTGCCCCCAAATAACTGGGCCTCATTTTTCGGCGGAAGCGCTTGGGAAAAGCTCCCAAATAGCGAGAACCTATATTACCTCCACATTTTCGATAAGACCATGCCTGATCTTAACTGGGGGAATAAGGAGTTAAGGGAAGAAATTTATAGGATTTCCAGTTTCTGGCTTAATAAAGGCGTTGATGGCTTTAGGCTCGATGCCTGCGCGCATTTAGCTAAAGATCCTAGTTTTTCCGATTCAGCGAAAATCGCAGGTGGCAGCGTTGTTTTAGATGAATCTAGTTTCTCAAACCGTGAAGAATTATTCGACTATTTAAGAGATTACAAAGAGAATGTCTTATCAAAATATAATTGCTTAGCAATCGGTGAGGTCGGCGGATGCATTTCGCCAAACGAGTCTTTGAAGCTCACCAATTACGAAAACGGCTCTTTGAACATGGTTTTCAATTTTGATACCGTCTGGAATAACAATGCTTATGATTCCATTGATTTAAGAGATGAGGAAATCAAGCCAGACGTTTTGCTCTTGAAGCATAATTTCATGCGTTGGTTCGATGAATGCCATAACAAAGCCGATATGCCACTTTATTGGTGCAATCATGATCATCCGCGCGTCGTCTCGCAATATGGCGATATAGCCTACCGCGATGAATCAAGCAAAATGCTTTTGACGACTTTGCTTTTCCTATATGGCACCCCGTTTATCTACCAAGGCGATGAAATCGGCATGAGCAATGTCGATTATTCCTCTTTCGATGATTTCTGCACATCCGATTCCTCGGTCAAAGACGATATCGCTTCCTATAAAGCTAAAGGCTATAGCGACGAGCAAATCTTACATTATCTGAAGCGGACTTCTAGAAGCAATGCCCGCTCACCGATGCAATGGAGCAAAGGAGATTATGCCGGCTTCTCTAACGTCCAGCCTCTTTCCAAAGTTAACGACAATTATTTAGCCAATGTCAACGTCCAAGACGAGATGGAGAACCCTTGGAGCATTCTGAATTTCTATCAATGGGCGATTGAAAAAAGAAAAGACCCAATGATCAATGACGCCATCATCAATGGCTCTTTGACTCTGATTGATCCTAACCATCCAGATGTTTTCGCCTATATGCATGAATGGAGAGGCAATAAATACATGGTCATCTCTTCTTTTAGGCCCTACGAGACGAAATTCACTTTCTATTACGATATTGCCGATGTCATCGTCCATAACTATGATGGCGTTTTGATCGATAACCACGTTTTTACCTTAAGACCTTATGAGTCTTTCTTCTTAAAAATCAGATGAAAGCTTTGTATTGGATAAAATCTGATAGCTATTTCTCAAGAAGCTATTTCAAAGAAAAGCTCGATGCGATAAGAGTCCCTTATTCTTTGGAAGTGAAAAGCGAGCAGGAGATGTTTTTGGAGACGGAATACGACATCTCCTCCAAACTAGAAGGCATTTTGATCACGATTTTGGAAAATGAAGGAAGCAAAGTCTCGGCCTTAAAAACGCATAATCGCGGTCCTTTGGCGGAAAAGTGCGTCAATGAGTCCCTTTCTTATTACCCTAATTCATCTCGGTATATCTCGGATATCCTATTAAAAGAACTTTCTTTTGGGAATTACTCTTCTTTTCCTTTATTAAGCGCGGAATTCAAAAACCTTGATAGCGATCTTTTATTGACCATTGGCACCTATATCCGCGAAGAATGTTCCATAAATTCAGCCTCAGAAGCCCTTTTTATCCATCGGAATACCTGTAGATATCGCTTGAAGGAGTTCGAACGACTCACTAATTTAGATGTCCATTCCTATCACGACATTCTTTTGCTTGAACTATATTTTCAATTAGGGAGAAAGACTTTATGACCGAATATAAACTCAAAATTAATGATCATAGCGAAGAGATTAGATTATCTTCTGCGAAGCTTATCTCTTTATTGGAATCCAAGATTCCTTTTGGCGATGATTTGTATAGTCAAATCAAAGAAGGGTCAAGTTATTTCATTGATTATGAAGGCAAGATCCTTCCTTCCGAAATCGGCTTTTTGGATATCGAAAGCCTTCTTTTCCCGAATTTAAGCGTGAGGGAGAATCTCTCTTTCTCCTTGAAGAAGAAAATCAGCAAAGAGAAGGAACTATCTAAAAGAATAGAAGAGGTCGCCGCCGAATTTGCCTTAAGAGGGAAACTCGATTCCAAAGTCAAAGATCTAAGCGTGAAAGAGAAAGGCCTCCTTTTGATTTTGAAAATGGATCTTCTGAACAAGAAAATCTTTATTTCGAAAAATATTCTCACGTCTTTTTATAGTGAAATCGAATTTGACAAGGCTCTTATTGAATACATAAGGAATAGCGGGTCTCTTTTGCTCAATATAACTTCTTCGATCATAGAAGCCTTGACTATCTCCGACTTAATCGGAGTCAATCTTTATGATGATTTTGAGCTTGATGAGCCTTTGAAGCTATTACGCTCACCAAAGAAAGAAAAAAGCGCGATTGCTCTTTATAAAGGAATGATCAATGTTATTCCGTTTTCGAAAAATGAAGATTCCATCGCTATTCTAGGGACTACTATAAAATTATCCTCCAAAGAAGATGGCGATGTCTTGATTCGTTATGACAAGGCTAGCCTATCAAATAAAGGGGAATTTGAAGGAGTGGTCTTGATGCAAGAAGAAGATGGTCTCACCCATATTGAGATCGCTAAGCAAGAGGTTTCCTTTTATTTCGCCGAGCCTCTAGATACCGGAAAACGGGTGTCATTTGACATCGATTTCGAAGACGCTATTTTCTTTTCAAAGAAAAAAGAGAGAATAAGTGTTAATATTGTTAGCGAAGAGGAGAATGCCTTATCATGAAATTAACTTCAAAAATATTATTCTATTCCGGAATCATTGCCTTATTGGCCGCGGTCGGATTTTTCGTTGCTGGGATCATGACCACAAATGTTGTTTATTATATTGTTGGAGCAATAATGCTCATCGTGACGATCCTTTTGGGCCTATTTGCCTATAAAGCCAATGACAAAGTCGAATTAAAAGAGAATCCGGTGGAATCGAAAGACGATGCCCCAAAAGCGCATTAATTGGGCGTTTTGTTTCTTGAATCGAAGCGGACTAACACTCCGCTTTTTTCGATAGCTAAATACAAAGGGATGGACAAAACGCTCATAAGATATCCTTGGACGCAGTCAAAAGCGCTCGACAAATAAACTCCTTTGCCTAAAATAAGATAATAGCTGAGCATATAAATGAGTATCATCACACTGGCGCCTAAAAAAGGGGCGATGAAGCGGATGATTCGTCTTTTTTGCAAAAATTTAAAAAGAAACCCGCTTGCCAAAGCCATCAAAGATTTCGCTAACAAACTGAAAGGCGCATAAGCGGCGTATCCTAAAAACAAATCGCCTAAGGTCCCACCGATCGCTCCGACAATCGCCCCTTCGATCGGCCCAAGAGCCATAGACACGAATAAGGTGGCAATATCCCCGAAATTTAGATATCCGGCACCACCCGCATAAGGAAGCTCACAAAAAGAAGTGAGCACAAAACACAAAGCGCTGAAAACGCCAGTCATTGCAATCCGCAAAACGAGCGATCTTTTCATTTTAGGTTTCAGTCTTCTTTCTTAGAATATGAGGTTTGCTTTTTGTCTCTTCTGAAATTGCTGCCTTTATGGAAATTTTCTTTAAAGGAATATTTCTTCTCGCCAAAAGATTTCTTTCCGTAGTTTTTTCTCTCACCATATGGTTTTTTGCCCCCATATGATTTTTTCTCGGTGAAATTTTTCTTTTCGCCATATGGCTTTTTCTTGCCAAAGGATTTTCTCTCGCCATATGGTTTTTTGAATCCACTATCTTTGCGGAAACTATTCTCGTCAAAGGATTTACGAGATCCTTCTTTAAAAGAACTCTTGTGGAAATTTCTTCTCTCGCCTTCGAAAGAATCCCTTCTATCGGAATGATAGGAAGAATGCGAGAAAGAGCGCCTAGAAGAGCCATATGATCTCGATTCGGCATCTTTTCTTTCGAAATCTCTATCGTGATGGAAGGATCTTCTTTTTCCAAAAGTGGAATCCTTAGTGCCCAATCGCATTCTGCGTTTCGCGCGCATTTCGGCATTCTTTTTCAAAACTTCTTCTTTGACTTTTGCCTCAGCGGAATATCTATTTTCCTCTTTTTCGATTGGGGATACTCTTTCGGATTTCGCTTTATCGGCGACCAAGAATTCAAGATTATCGGTTTCGCAATAGACTTTGATTCCTTTGGAGATCAGATAACGGGCGCTGACGCCTAACCCTTCGATCTTTCCGCCTTTGAATTTGCCATCATGGATGGTTCTTGAGCCGCAAGAAGGCGAACCATCTTTCAAAATGGCGATTTTGATGCCTAAATATTGGCAGATGCGATAAGCCTTTTCAGCCGCCTCGTTATAGGCTTTGGTCAGATTTTTGCCTTCGCTATTGAGAACTTCGTTTCTGACGATTTCGGCTGGGAGGCGTGGCGTCCCTAAGCCAGCTTCCATCTCTGGGCAGAAAGGGATGAGCTCATATTTTTTGGCAATCTCGTCCAAATAATCGAATTTGTTATCTCCGCCGTCGTAGCGGGTCTTGTCCCCTAATAGGCACGCTGAAACTAATATTTTATCCATACCGCGTAAATATACTCGTTTTTGCCTCTCTTCTCAATATACTTTTTCTTTCTTTAAAGAAAGAATAAGAAGATAATATTCGCTGTGAAACCTACCTATTACGAAATCGAGATAGATGGCAGAAAATTGCCTGTTTACATCACTTACAAAAGGACGAAAAACATCATTTTCAAAGTGGAGCGTGACGGAAGCGCCTTTAAGGTTTCTTGCCCTCCCTATGTCTCTTCTTCTTATTTGATTTCCAAAATCAATGAATCTTTGCCGCGTCTTTATAAAAAGGTGGATTATGAGAAACCGATTCAAAAGGATTCCGTTTATATTTTCGGGGAATTGGAAGAAGTGCCAGGATATTCCTCTTGGGAGGATGATTTCAAAAAAGATTACCTTTCGAAAACCTTATTGCAATATGTGGAAAGCCGAGTCCGTTATTACGAGGATAGGATGATGATTCTTGAGCCTTACAAAGTCGCGGTTCGGGATATGAAATCCCGCTATGGCGTCAATAGCAGGGCCACTCATAAGGTGACTTTCACCTCCTCTCTTATCCATTATTCCCCTTCGATCATCGATAGCGTCGTCGTTCATGAGCTCGCCCATCACTTTGTTTTCAATCATAGCCAAGAATTCTATAATGTTGTCTATCGTTATTTTCCGAATTATAAGGAAGAACATGATAAATTAAGGAAGCACCAATACAAATGAATTACGAAATCATCACTAGCAGGAACAACCAGAAAATCAAAGATGCCGCCTCTTACAAAGATGGGAAAGGGGACTATTTTTTGGTGGAGGGCTTCCATATGGTCGAAATGGCCATTACGAATAATCTCGCCATCGCTATTTTCACTATAAAAGAATATCGCTCCTCGGTGAAGACTTATTTAGTGAATGAAGCGGTCTTAGACAAATTGGCGAGCACTAGATGCCCAGAAGGAATCGTGGCTCTTTGCCAAAAGAAAAAGGAAGAAAAGATAACTAGCAAGCGCGTTCTTCTCCTTGATGGGCTTGCTGATCCAGGGAATGTTGGCACTATCACTAGAAGCGCCTTGGCTTTTGGCTTTTTGGATGTTGTCCTTGGCCCAAACGTCGTCTCTTTGTATAACAACAAGGCCTTAATGGCTTCTCAAGGCGCCTATTTCAAATTGAATATAATCAAATCAAAAGATCTTCGAGAGACAATCTCAGATCTCAAAAAAGACAATTATCAGGTGTTTGGGACTTCTTTAAAAAGCTCATCTCCTTTGGAAGAAGTGAATAATTCCATCGATAAAATGGCGATTATATTGGGCAATGAAGGAAAAGGTGTATCTGAGGAAGTGTTATCAATAACCGATAGTAACATTCGGATAGAGATGGGGAATATTGACTCTTTGAACGTCGCAATGGCTGGGGCTATCGCAATGCATCATTTCCGATATTTGAAATAAAGGCGAATAGCGTAAGCGTTTGCTTTATTTTTTCTTTCTTTGATTATAAAATAGAGACGTTCGTTGAAGAGAAAGAGTACTTGCATACTTTAGTATAGGGAGAGGCTATCAGTGGAACGGCCTCCTAAAGCGCAACGAAAGTTCGTCTCGGAGAACGGAAACGAGAGTTTCCCCTTGGTCCAGGTTATGGCTATAGAGCGACGAAGAATTTTCGTCGAAGTGGGATGGCACCGTGGATAAATTCACTCCCTGTGTCGCCTTTTTATTTTTTGGAGGCTTTATGGAAGAAGCAAAACGCGCTGAAGAGATTCGCGTAGCGGCCTTGAAAGAGATTAGTGACGCTACCGATGAGAATGTCTTAGAGAAAATCAGAAACACTTATTTGGCCAAGAAAAGCGAATTGAATGCCTTAATGGGCATCATGCGGAACTTATCGCCAGAGGATAAGGTGACTTTTGGCAAGGTGATGAACGAAGTCAGAAATGACATCAGCACCAAATTCGAGGAAAAACGCGAAGAAATCGCCAAAAAGGCGTTGGATAAAAAATTAGAGAAAGAGACTATCGACATTTCTTTGCCTGGAAGAAGCTACAACGTCGGCTCTATAAACCCGATTTATAGCATCATTGACGAGATGATCTCGATTTTCTCTTCGATGGGATTTGAAATCAGAGAAGGCAGAGACATTGAGACAGATCACTTCAATTTCGAACTTTTGAACGTTCCAAAGGATCATCCTGCCCGCGATATGCAAGATACTTTCTACATCGATGATTCCTTGCTTTTGCGCACCCAAACTTCTGCCTCTCAAGCCCATGCGATGCTTGAAAGAGAAGACAAAGGCCCACTTAAGATGATTTGCCCAGGCAAATGCTATCGCCGCGATGATGATGATATGACCCATTCCCATGAATTCAATCAGATTGAGGGTTTAGTGATTGGGAAGGGCGTCTCAATGGCTGATTTAAAAGGCACTTTGGAGCTTTTTGTCAAAAAAATGTTCGGCGAGAAGCGAGAAATCCGCATGAGAAGCTCTTATTTTCCTTTCACTGAGCCAAGCGTTGAAGTCGATGTCAGTTGCGCTAAATGCGGCGGAAAAGGCTGCGACATGTGCAAGGGGACAGGCTGGATTGAGATTCTAGGAGCGGGCGAAGTACACCCAAATGTCCTTAAGATGTGCGGATATGACCCCGATGTCTATAGCGGCTTTGCCTTTGGAGTCGGTGTCGAAAGATTGGCCATTCTTCGCTATGGCATCGACGACATCAGACGTTTCTACCAAAATGATTTGCGCTTTTTGAAGCCGTTTGTCGAAAAATAGGAGGCTTACCAATATGTTAGTGTCATTAAAATGGTTGAACCAATTCGTCAAAGTAGATGATTTAGACCCAAATGAAATCGCGAATAAATTGACTTTCGCTGGCGTTGAAGTGGAAAGCATCCAGCAATTGGCCAAGGGAACGAATCTCGTCGTAGGGGAGATTCTCTCTTGCCTCCCTCATCCTGATAGCGATCACCTTCATGTTTTGAATGTCGATGAAGGCGAAAAATACGGCGTTCATCAAATTGTCTGCGGCGCTCCGAATGCCAGAGTTGGCTTAAAAGTCATCGTGGCTAGAGAAGGAGCGATTCTCCCTGAAGTCACGATTAAAAAAGGCGAGATACGCGGAGTGGAAAGCGATGGTATGTGCTGCGCTTTATATGAACTCGGCGTCGACAAGAAATTCTTAAGCGAAAAGCAATGTAGCGGCATTGAGGAGCTTCCTATCGATGCGGAAGTCGGAAACGAGAACCCTTTAGGGCTGCTTGGCTTAGACGATACCATCTTGGAACTTTCTTTGCTTGCCAATCGTAGCGACCTGAACGCTTTGGAGAACGTCGCTTACGAAATCGGGACTTTGTTCAATCGTGACGTCACCCCTTTGAATAAAAAAGTTAATCCTTCTTTTATTAAGAAAATGGATTTCAAAGTGGGAAGCGAAACGCCGAATTGCAAAGCTTTTTCCGCAAGAATAGTCAAAAACGTAAAGACCAAAGAATCCCCAAAGTGGCTTCAGGATGTTTTGACTTCCGAAGGAGTCAGAAGCATCAATAACATCGTTGATATCGGTAACTATGTGATGCTTTATACCGGCCTCCCTTTGAATATGTACGATTATGACAAACTCAAGGAAAAGGAACTCATCGTCAAAGATAATTATGCTAGTACCTTCAAAGCGATGGATGAAAAAGACTATCTTTTGAAAGAAGGCGATTTGGTAGTTACTAGCGGAAACGACGTCGCTTGTTTGGCTGGCATTATGACTTCCGATTCCGCCAAAGTCGACGAAAATACGAAAAACGTCGTCATCGAAGCGGCTAATTTCTATGGTGCCAGTGTCAGAAGGACAAGCTCTCGCTTGGGCTTAGTTAGCGAATCCAGCGCCCGCTTTGTCAAAGGCATAAACCCAAACCAAGCCGGCCGTGTTTTAGAGATTGCCGCATCTTTATTGATGGAACTAGCTGAGGGGAATGAAATAAGCCAAGAATTCGTCTACGACGATTTGAACCATGAAGAAAAAGTCATCGTTACAAGCATCGAATATATAAATTCCCGCCTAGGAACTTCTTTTAGCGAAGAAAAGATCATCGATGCTTTAAAGCGCGATCGCTTGAATCCAAGCCTAGTCAATGGCAGATTGACTGTAAAAATACCAAATAGCCGCATCGATATTAGTGGCGAAGCTGACATTTCTGAAGAAGTGATCAGGCTTTTAGGTTTTTCGAATGTCACTAGCAAATTGCCGACTGGCATTTCTTCTTTGGGACTTAATGAGAAGCAGTCGAAGAAAATCGCCATTCGCCGTTTGCTCCGTTCTTTAGGGCTAAACGAAGTGTTTACCTACACTTTGACTAGCAAAGAAAAGGCAACTTCCTTCTCTTATTTGAAGAAAGGCGAAGCCTATAAGCTCAAAAACCCAATGACAGTCGACCGCGAATACGTGCGAGTGAGCTTGCTCCCCTCTTTGCTTGAAGTGGCTGAATATAACCTCGCCCACCAAAATAAGGATTTCGCTATTTTTGAGACCAGCGACATCGATACCATCAAAGAAAAGGGGAACCATTTGGCAATGGTTTTGGTAGGCAAAGAGGACCTTCAAGGATCTTTGGAAAGAAAGAACTATGATTTCTATAACGCCAAAGGGCTATTTGAGGCGATCGCGTCTTTGTTGAACCTCAATAGCAATCGCTACCAAATCACCCGTTTCGTGAATAACGACAAAAACGAATTCCACCCTGGAAAGAGCGCCTTTATCACGCTTGGCAAAAACATAATCGGCGTGATGGGGGAATTGCATCCTATGGCCTTGAAAAAATGGGGCTTAGGCAAAAACGCCGTCGCCATCGAATTGGATTTGGACGCTTTGCTTGATATGAAAGTGAGCGCCCCAAAAGCCATTATCCCCTCTAAGTTCCCAAGCATTTCCCGTGATTTGGCTTTTGTCATCGATCAAAAAATCTCCTATTCTGATATCAAGCGCGAAATCTCCCGTCTTGATAGTTTGATCAAAAACGTCCAAATCTTCGACGTTTTTGAATCGGAATCATTAGGCGAAAACAAAAAGTCTGTTGCCATCAGCATGGAATTTGCCGATGCGAATAGGACTTTGAAAGACGAAGAAGTCAACGCCATCATCGAAAAGGTCATCGGCACTCTAAGAATGAAATTTTTAGCGGAGGTCCGCCAATAATGACGAAAGTTGCCAAAAGCGCTTTATTCCCTAATCGCGACCTTTCTTATGAAGTCGATACGGATTTTGCCAATTACGAGTTGCGTTACCCTTTAAGAAAAGTGAAAAAGTGCCATTATGAAGTAACGGCTAGTAAGTTAAATAACTACCCTCATCTTTGTTATATGATTGAGGCGACCTTGTCCTTGGAGGATTCTCGAGACGCACTCATTTTCGACAAAGATACGAAAATCGAAGAAGAAGTCGATATCTTGGATTCTGAGGATGACGAAGGCGAAGGATATATCGTCGAAGGATCCTCGATTGATCTAGACGAAATCTGCCTTTCCATCATTGAATCGAGCCTTCCAATCAAAGTCCTTCGCGAAGATAGCTCTCTCCCTAAAAGCGGAAAAGGCTATAACGTCTTAAGCGAAGATGGATTTTTGTCCAAAGAAAAAGAAGAAGAGAAATCTTCACCATTTGACTGCTTGAAAGACTTAGATTTATAGTAGTGGTTAACATTATTTAAATACTTTAGTATTTATATATCCTAAAAAACTACTAACAAAATACTAGTTAGCCTTGTGGGTGTCACCCACAGGGCTTTTTCTTTGTTTTTATTTTTTTGAAAAAACGTTGCCTAAGTGAGAACAAAGATGCTATGATTCGTGTGTGAGGTGGGAAAAAGTGGGAAAATTCTTCGGAAACTATTCTAGGACCCTTGATGAGAAAAACCGCTTGCAGATTCCTAGCAAGCTTCTCAAAGACCTTCCCGAAAAGTTTTATGTCCTGAAAGGCTTCGAAGGATGTCTCAGCGTCTATCTCGAAGAAGATTTCAATTCCTTGATGGAAGAATTGTCCGCATTGTCTTACCGCGAACCGGCGAAAAGGGCCTATGTTCGCTTGACTTTGTCTAGCGTCAATGAGCTAGAAGTCGACTCACACGGAAGAATCAGCATCTCCAAAGAGCTGATTGACCGCTACAACATCGGGAAAGAAGTGATTTTGTTAGGGGCTTTAGACCATTTTGAAATTTGGGATAAGGATTCCTATAACGCTTACGAAGACAAATTCTCTTCCGAATATGAAGAAATCGCCAAGGCTTTGGATGAAAGGGAGAAGTAACTATGGGAAAGCATGTCAGTGTTTTACTTAATGAAGCCGTCTCTCTTTTGAATGTCAAAAACGGCGGTGTTTATCTTGATCTCACTTTGGGGAGGGCAGGTCATTCTTCGCTTATTCTTTCTTCCTTGAAGGAAGGACATTTGTATTCTTTCGATCTTGACGAAGAAGCGATTGAAGAAAGCAAGCCAAAATTAGAGGCGATTGGAACGAATTTCACCATCGTTCATAGCAATTTCGCCTACGCCAAAGAGAAAATGGCGGAATTAGGCATCAACCAAATCGATGGAGCGTTGATGGATTTAGGGGTTTCAAGCCCCCAATTCGACGAAGGCGAAAGAGGCTTTTCCTACCAAAACGATGGCCCACTTGATATGAGAATGGACCAATCATCGCTAAAAAGTGCCAGGACAATCGTCAATACCTATTCTTATGAAGATTTATTAAGAGTCTTCTACAAGTATGGCGAGGATCCGGATAGCAAGGCAATTGCCAAAGCCATCTGCAAGCGAAGAGAGACTAGACCAATTGAGACGACTTTCGAATTGGTGGATATCATCAAAAGCGCCAAACCGGCCTTCCGTCTCCGCCAAAAAGGCCATCCTGCTAAGCAAATCTTCCAAGCTTTGCGCGTTGAGACCAATGATGAGCTTAATTCCCTAAGCAAGGCTTTAGACGATATTCCGACTCTTTTGAAAAAAGGCGGCAGATTCGTCGTCATCTCTTTCCAATCTTTGGAAGACAGATTAGTCAAAGAGAAATTCCGCTCTTTAAGCGAAGTGGTCGGCACAAGAAACGGACCAGACGCCTTAAAAGTGAACAAAGAGGCCGAATTCAAAACAATCACCAAACATCCTATCGTTCCTTCTGATGAAGAGATTGATAGCAACCATAGAAGCAAAAGCGCAAAAATGCGAGCGCTGGAAAGGAGATAAAAATGGTCGACAAAATCGAAAAATACGGCAAAAAGAGAATTTATTACCCTCTTAGGACGGTTGCTTTCATTTTACTTGCGGCATTAGCCATTGGCACGATTATCGTAATCCCTTTAGGCATCAGCGTGAGACTCTCGGCAGAAGTTGGCAAAGCTAGCGAAGTTCTGCTTTCGCTACTTTAATATCGCCCCTTAGCAATAATTTCATAAAACCTTACGAAAAAGGCGCCTTTAGAGCAGGCGTCTTTTTCATTTAAAACATCCAAAAAACTACTAATTTCCTATCGTTCTCAATTGCTTTATCTTTCACTGTATTCTATTATAGAATACGTTATGGAAATGACAGGTGTTTTAGCGACGAATAACGTTGTCGCGTTGGAAATAAGCTCATCGAAGGTCAAATTAGCGATTGGTTCCTCCATTGGATCTAAGCCCATTTTGTACCATTATGATGAAGAAAGCATTCCGGGGGCAATCAAAGACTATACGATAAAAGAGCCTTTGGTCATCAAGAAAGCCATCGCCTCCTTGATGTCGCGCTTAGATGAATCGATGAAACTTAAAATCGGAGATGGAACTGTCGCCTTGTTGCTCCCTCCTTATGGGTTAGGAGTGTGGGTGAGCGTCCAGCAAACCAACGTCATCAACGCTTCGATTGATGCTTTGGATGTCGAAAACGTTATGTCATTAGTGAGGAAACAATCGGTTCCGGCGGGATATCGCGTGGCTGACATCATCCCTGACGTCTATGAAACCGATGAAGGGGAGAATAGGTTTTTTAAGAATGCCCCGCTTCACCAAAAGAGCCAGATACTCCGAATGAAAGCTCATATACACACTGTCTCGGACACCTTGTATCGGATGTACACCGCCTTAGTCGAAGACGCTGGACTAAGCATCCGTCGCACGGCCGTCGCTCCTTACGCCGATAGCGTTTTGATAGGTACCGACAATAATATGCCTAGCGATTATTTCTTAGTTAATATCGGCGCCCATACCACCTCCGTCAGCTTAGTTGGAAACAAATATCTCACTTTCAGCCAAAGCTTCGGACGCGGCGGGAATGATTTGACGGAAGCCATCGCCTCTAAATTCGAGATAAGCTACGAGGAGGCGGAGAAACTGAAAATCGATTATGGGTATATCGAAAGCGCGGAAAGCTTTTCGAAACCGTTGATCAGTATCACTAAAGAAGATGGCTCGAAGATAAGCTATTACCAAAAAGATCTGAATGAGGTGATAAGCCAGTTCTATAAAGCGGATTACAATCACCTTTTGTCGAATGCGATCAACATGATCGTCGAAAGAAAAGGGAATGATGATAACGCCAGAATGTATCTTCCGACTTTGCCTGTTATCTTTGTTGGGGGCGGAAGCGAATTGTTTGGGCTAGAAAAGGTAATCGCGTCAGCCATCGGAACTAGGAAAATAGAACGTTTCGTTCCTTGCACAATCGGGGCTAGAGAAGCCAAATACGTAAGTTTGCTTGGCTTGATTGAGGACCAAGCCAAGAATCCGAACGTTGGCGATAACAATTACAGGTCATCGCTTTCTTTAGGAAGAAGCCATAGCAAATAGGAGGAAGAATATGCCAAACGAAAAAGTGGGTGTCGAAGACTTAGATAATTTTGATCCTGTGGCGAAAATCGTCGTCATTGGCGTTGGTGGGGCTGGGAACAACGCCGTAAACCGCATGATCGATGAAAGAATTCAAAACGTCGATTTCTATGTGATGAACACCGATAAGCAAGCCTTGTCGACCTCCAAAGCCCCAAATCGCATTGTTTTAGGGAATGGGGTCACCAAAGGCTTAGGCGCCGGCGGCGATCCGAGAATGGGAAAAGAGGCCGCCGAGCAAAGCAAAGAGAAGATCCAAGAAATCGTCAAAGGGGCTGACATGGTTTTCATCGCGGCTGGCATGGGAAAAGGAACCGGAACCGGCGCCGCGCCAGTCATCGCCAAATTAGCCAAAGAGGCTGGCGCTTTGACGGTTGCTATCGTCACTAGGCCTTTCCAATTCGAAGGCAAGCAAAGAAACCAAAACGCCATCCAAGGATTGAATGAGCTAAAAGGAGCGGTCGATTCTTTGATCATTGTCTCTAACGATAAGCTTTTGATGACTTCGGGGAATATCCCAGTCGATCAAGCCTTGCAAGATAGCGATGGGATTTTGGCGCAATCGGTCAAAACCGTGGCGGACCTGATTTTGGTTCCAGCGCTGATCAATTTGGATTTCGCCGACATCAAATCAACCTTAAAGGACTCCGGCGTCGCTTTGATCGGCTATGGCACTGGCAAAGGCAAAGACAAAGCCGCGATGGCCGCGGAATCGGCGATCAATTCTCCATTGCTTGATATTTCCATTGCCGGCGCAAGAAAAGCGATTTGCGCCATTACCTGCGGAAAGAACGTTTCTTTATACGAAGCCCAAGAATGCGTCACTAGAATCTCTGAATCAGCTGGTCAAGCCGCCGATATCAAATTCGGCGTCTCCATCAATAACCAGCTCGATGATTCTTTGATCGTCAGCGTCATCGCCGCGGATTTTGCCGAAGAATATGATTTCACTTCCGTCAAGACGAATGTCATCTCTAGGAAAGAGGGCATCTACGGAAACGGCTTAGAAGACACGAAGAAACAAGAAGTGGAGAAAGAAATCTCCTCAAATATCAAAGGAGGCTATTCCGACTCCAATCTTGCCGATGATATGCTCCCCTCATTCTTACAAGGGGCCTTGAAGAAAAACGATTCCAATGGCGATTTGCTTTCCTCTCTCGACGACGTCGATGATGACGATAGCGGCTTCTAGTTGAAAAACGGATGATATTATTCTAATATCTTTTTGCGTTAAGAAGGAAGACAACCACGGTTTCCAAAGATGAGAGAGCCTCTTGGATGAGAACGAGGCAAGGGAACCGCTATCACTTCCCGAGCATCTTTTCTGAAAATAAGTAAGAAGAGCGGTCAATCCCGTTATCGAGTAATGAGTGCAGAGAGAATCTGAACTAAGGTGGTACCGCGTGAGAAGCGCCCTTAGGGGTGCTTTTCTTTTGATAAGGAGGAATTATGTCTTACAAGGATAGCTTATTGATGCCGAAGACGACTTTTGAGATGAGAGGGAATCTCACAAGCAAAGAGCCGATCTTGGTCGAAAAATGGAAATCGATGCATCTTTATGAGAAGATGAATCAAAACCGTGAGGGGTGCGAAGAGTTTTTATTGCACGATGGCCCTCCATACGCCAATGGGGATATCCATTGCGGGCATATGCTCAATCGCTTGCTTAAGGATTTCATTGTCCGTTACAAAAACATGGCCGGATACAAGACTCCTTTCGTTTTTGGCTGGGACACCCATGGCCTCCCAATCGAAGTCAAAGTCACCAAAAGCGGGGTTAATCGCAAAGCCATGAGCGTGGCCGCTTTTCGCGACCTTTGCAAAGACTATGCCTATAAGCAAGTCGCTCATCAAAAAGAGCAGATCCGCCGCTTAGGGTGCCTAGGGGATTATGATGCCCCATACCTTACTTTGCTACCGGAATTCGAGGCAAGGGAAATCGACGTTTTTGCCGAGATGGCTTTAAAAGGAATCATCTATAAAGGCTTAAAGCCGGTCTATTGGTCTCCCTCTAGCGAATCAGCTTTAGCCGAAGCCGAAGTGGAATATGCCGATATCAAAGCCAAGACCTTATATATCGCTTTCGATGTGATCGATGGAAAAGGGGTCATTCCTTCCGATGCCAGAATAATCATTTGGACGACCACGCCTTGGACCATCCCCTCTAACCGTGGCATCACTTTGAACCCTCGCTTCGAATATGGCGTTTACGAGACCGAAAAAGGGAAATTCGTCTTCTTGGCTTCCTTAAAAGAGAAACTTCAAGCCGAACTAGGGTTTGAAAAATGCGATCTTATCAAAACCTTTAAGGGGCAAGAAGTGGAAAATGGGAAAGCGAAGCATCCTCTTTACGATCGCGAATCTTTGCTGATGGTTGCCTCTTTTGTCGATGATAGCGCAGGAACGGGCTTAGTCCACACCGATCCTGACCATGGCTTGGATGACTTCAATACCTGCTATAAATACGGCATCAAGCCTTTTGGAACAGTCGATGACAAAGGCGTCATGCACATCGAAGAAGACAAGGATTTGGATAACAGATTCTATGATGACTGCAATGATATCGTTATCGCTAAGCTTGCTAAGAAAGGGGCTTTGCTAAAAGAAGTCGATATCACTCATAGCTATCCTCATGACTGGAGGACGCATAAACCGGTTATTTATCGGGCAACCCCTCAATGGTTCTGCTCGATCACCCCAATCAAAGAAGCGCTTCTCAAAGAAGTCCATGAAATAAAATGGGAACCTTCTTGGGGCGAGACTAAAATGGTGAATATGATCGTTGACCGCACCGACTGGTGCATCTCCCGCCAACGCACCTGGGGCGTTCCTTTGCCAATCATCTATAACGAAGATGGCTCCCCGATTATCGAAAGAGAGGTTTTCGACCACATCCGTGGCATCATCGCCAAAGAAGGGTCCAACGCTTGGTTCTCCAAAGAGGCGAAAGAACTCTTGCCAGAAGGATACACTAACGAGAAATCCCCAAATGGCCTCTTCACGAAAGAAACCGACATCATGGACGTCTGGTTTGATTCGGGGTCAAGCTGGAATGGCGTTTTAAGAGAAAGGGGACTCAAATACCCTGCTGATTTATATTTAGAAGGGAATGACCAATACAGAGGCTGGTTCAACAGCTCTTTGATCCTTTCTACCGCCTATTTAGGAAAGGCCCCTTTCAAAAGCTGCCTAACCCATGGTTGGGTCATGGATGAGAATTGGAACAAGATGAGCAAATCCGCGGGGAATGGCATCGATCCAAGCAAAGTCGCCAATCAATTCGGCGCCGATATCTTGCGTTTGTGGGCATCATCGGTCAATTATGAATCCGATGTCCGCATCAGCGAATCAATCATTTCGACGATTTCCGATCAATACCGCAAAATCCGCAACACCTTCAAATTCATGCTCGGCAATCTCCAAGATGGGGATTCTCCTTATATTTTCCCTCCTATCGCCCCAAAGCTTTATCCTGTTGATTGTTGGATGCTTGCGCGATTAGAAAAAGTCACCAATGATTGCTTAAAGGCCTACGAATCCTATTCTTTCCCATCTTTAAGCGGGATTTTAGGAAATTTCATGGTGGAACTATCCAATTTCTATTTGGATTTTGCCAAAGACATTTTGTATTGTGAGGACAAAAATAGCGATCGTCGCAAAGCCATTCAATATGTTCTTTATAAACTCACTTTGAATCTGTGCCTTCTTTATAACCCAATCCTTTGCTTCACGATGGATGAGGTCTATAAAGCGATCCCAGGGGTCAAAAAAGAATCTCCGCAGTTTGAGGATATGCCTAAGATCTCTCACGAATACGAGAAATATTTAGCGATGTATGACAAATTCATCAAAGCGAGAGACATTGCCTTGAAAGCCTTGGAAGAAGCAAGGAATTCTTCTTTGATCTCCTCCAATATGGATGCCAGATTAGAAGTGACTTTAGGCGATAAAGAACTATATGACGTCTTATCTCCTTTATCGAGCCAAGAGCTAAGCGAGCTTTATGGCGTTAGCCAATTCAGCTTAAAGAAAGGCGAAAAAGACGAAGTCAAAGTCTACAAAGCGGAAGGCGAAAAATGCGATCGCTGCCGCCGCATTGAACTCGATAACAAAGAATACGAAGATGGGCATCTTTGTAAACGTTGCGCGAAAGTCTTAAGGAGAGAATGATGAAAAGAGGCAGCGGTTTTTTCAAAGGGTATCAATGGAGCAAAAGAAGTTTCTTTGATACTTACCTTTGGCTTTGCCTTCTTTTCCTTACCATTGATTTTGTTTCCAAATGGCTCGTTTTCTCTTTCGTCCCTTATCGGAGCCTTGTCGAAGTAATTCCTAATTTCCTTTATATCACTCATGTCTATAACACCGGTGTCATGTTTGGCTTAGGGGATGGGATGAGCTGGTCGAGACCTTTGAATATCGCGATTTCCTGGATTATGAGCTTTGGGATCTTCAATTTCTGGAGAAAAGGCCTTCATAAAGAAGACCATATGATGAACGCAATCTTGATGACGCTAGAAGCGGGGGCGATTGGCAATCTCATCGACCGCACATTCTATTGGGGACAAAATGGCGGCCCTTATGGCGTTGTTGATTTTGTCTGCCTCTATTTTGGCGGAGGTGTTAATGAGAAATATAATTTCGCCAACCCCTTTGCCAGCTTCAATATCGCTGACGCTTGTATCACTTTCGGGATCATCTGGTATTTGGTTTATAACTTTGTGCTTACTTCCAAAATGACTGATGAGGAAGCGGATGAATACATGGATGAGAATGCCTTCTGGAGAAAGAAAAAAGAGAATAAGGAGAGCGAAATAAGTGGAAAAGATAGTAACTAGCCTTGAAGAAAATAGACGGTTGGATGAAGTGCTTCTAATGTGGGGGATCGCTCCTTCAAGAAGTAAAATCCAAACGTTAATCAAAGAAGGGAAAGTAATGGTTAACAATAAGGCTAAAAATGCCCATGCCATGCTAAGAAAAGGCGATATTGTAAACTACCAAGAATATACTGAAAAACCACTAGATGTTTTACCGGAAAATATTCCATTGGACATCGTTTACGAAGATGATGATCTCCTTGTCATCAATAAGCCTGCCGGCTTAGTTGTTCATCCAGGCAATGGGCACTCAAGCGGAACTTTGGTAAACGCTCTTTTGTATCACGAAAAGAAGCTTGCTTCCAAATCCGGGAGCGAGCGTCCTGGCTTAGTGCACCGTATCGACAAAGACACGTCTGGGCTTTTGGTGGTTGCAAAAAACGATTTCGCTTATGAAGGGTTAGCCTCGCAGTTAGTCGGGCATTCCATGCACCGAGAATATTATGCTTTGGTGAAAGGGATAATCGAAGAAGACGATGCGAAAATCGATGCGCCTATTGGGAGAGACCTGACTCATCCAACGAAATTCTCTGTGAATGGGCGTGACAAAAAAGAGGCGATAACTTTCTTCCATGTTCTTAAAAGATTCAATGTTTCCTCTGCCACATTGATCAGTTGTCGTTTATTCACTGGCCGCACTCATCAAATCAGAGTTCATCTCGATTACATTAAGCACCCTGTCATCGGCGATCCCTTATATGGCGAAGGGAATCGGCTAATCTATAAAGATGGGCAGCTTTTGCATGCCTACAAACTGACTTTCGTCCATCCTCGAAGTCAAAAAGAGATGACCTTTGAAGCTCCCTTACCGTCCTATTTTGCGAAAATTCTCGAAGAATTAAATTAGCTTCTTATAGTTTTGGAAATTGAGCTTAGCGATTTCGTTAAGCTCTTTTTTATCATGGTTTTCTAGGAATTTCAAAACGAAATCATCGACTTTTTTGCCCGCGCCTAAAGGGAATACGAGGTCATATTTCTCGTTCATTTTCTGTATTTTTCTTAAAAAAGCGTAACGGGCGATGACCGAAGACAAAGCCACGGAGATATAACGTGACTCGCCTTTGACGCTGAAATTGATGCCTCTTAGAACGCTTTTTTCATTTTTTAGATAAGAATAATACAAATCCGGCTCAGCGAACTGATCTTGATAGATAATGGCATCAGGGAAGCGTCTTTTGAGATTCAATAAGGCTTGATTGTGCATTTTGGCTTTGATGGCGTTCATATTGAAATCATTATGGACTTCGTTGTATTTATGATTATCGAGAGAAAGCTCACTATAGGCATAAGAATGGATCAATTTTGGCCCGATTTCCAAAATATAGCCATCATCCATCTTTTTGCTATCGGCTATTCTAAGCGCAAGCAAAGAAGGGACATCGCTTTCTTTGACGTAGCTTGCCACGACGATGATAGGCCCGAAAAAATCCCCTGTCCCGACCTCATCGCTCCCAATCTGCGGATATTCGTTGATCACTAAAGGATCTTCGATTATTTTATTTTTTTCTGGCTTTGGATCTTCAATGGTTAAGGAATTATCGAATCTTCTTGCTTCATTGAACGCGTCTATTCCTTGGAAAAGAACGGAATATCGGCCTTTTTTGTTCTTCTTATAAAAAGTAATTGTAAGATTGTCCAGCCTTTTGATCGCCTCAATACATGAATCGTTTTTTGTGACCAATGTGACATCATAAAAAGAAGCGATCTCATTTCGCTTTTCTAAATCGATAGACAAACTGACCGCGGATTTGTTTTCCATATATGCATTCTAGCACGAAAAAGCATTTCATTTGCTATATAATCTTGCCTATGCAAGATATTTACGAGAAATTTGAATTCCAAAAAATACGCGACAAAGTCCAGAATTACACTCGGACTGAAGTTGGCAAAGAAATGGCTTTGTCTTTAAAAATGTTCGATGACCCTAACGATATGATAGAAGAGCTTTCTAGACTCGACGAGATGATTTCTCTTCTTGATCGATTCGGAAGAATCCCAATGGATGTCTCTAGCAATCTTTCTAGCTATGTCGCTTTGGCCAAAAAAGGCGGCACACTGAATATCGAAGAGCTTGAAAGAGTGGCTCACGATTGCTCTCAAGGCAAAAGCATCCGCCAATACTTCAAAAGCGTCACGGGAAGCATTTTGCTAACGGAATATGTCTCTTCGCTCCCGAATTTGGATTTCTTAGACGAAGATATCCATAGAATCATCGCGCCAGATATGTCGATATTCGATAATGCCTCACCGAAACTAAAAGGCATCAGGTTGGCGATGAAGCGTCTCGAGAACGAGATGAAAAAGAAACTTGGCTTCATCGTGAGCCAAAACAAGGATTTTTTAAGCGACACGACTTTGACTTTGAAAAACGGGCACTATGTCTTGCCTGTCGCCAATGCCTATAAAAACAAGGTCAAAGGCATCGTCCAAGATATCTCCAAATCAGGCGGAACGACTTTCATCGAGCCGGAGATTTTGGTTTCTTTGAACAATAAGATGCTTGAGCTAAAAAATGATGAGCACGAAGAGATCCACCGTTTGCTCACTGAGCTTTCTAAGGAAGTGGCGGGATCAGGCGAGGCGATTTTGCAAGCGAATCGGATGATTGGCTATTTGGATTTTTTGCAAGCGAAGAGCTTATATGCAAAGGAGATAGACGGGCATATCGCGCATTTCTCCAAAGAACCTCTTATCGATTTGCATAATGCGAGGCATCCTCTTATCGACAAAGCGAAAGTGGTCGCGAATGATTTTTCTTTGAATGAAAATAACCACCTTATCATAATTTCTGGCCCTAATGCCGGTGGCAAGACCGTAGCCTTGAAGACTCTTGGATTGCTATTGACGATGTCTCAAAGCGGACTCGCTATCCCTGCGGCTGAAGGGCCAAGCCTATCTTATTTCAAGCATATCTATGTCGATATCGGCGATTCGCAGTCTTTGTCCGACAATCTTTCGACCTTCTCTGGACATATGCGTAACCTTTCTAGCGTCTTATTAAGCGTCGGAGGCAAAGATCTCGTGCTTTTAGACGAAGTCGGGACTGGCACTTCGCCTAAAGAAGGGGAAGCGATTGCCTACGCCGTGACGGAATTCTTGCTAAAAAAGCATGCTTTCACGATGATATCTAGCCATTTTGAGGGTTTGAAAGCCTATGCTTTGAGCACAAAAGGCATCATGAATGCCTCAATGCTCTTCGATGAGGAGAATTTGCTTCCGACATATAAGCTTAGAATGGGATTACCTGGCGAAAGCTATGGCTTAGTCGTGGCGAAACGTTTTGGGATCCCAAGCGAGATATTAAAAGACGCCGATGCCTATATAAACGGGCATGAGAACCTTTCTGTTTCCGAAGCCATCAAAAAGCTTGCGGAAGTGACGCGTAAAAGCGAAGAAGAAAAAGAAAAGGCCCTTTTACAAGAGAAGGAACTTTCCAAAAAGCTTCTAGAAGTGGAAAAACGCGAAGCGGTCTTAGCCAAGCGCGAAAAGAATTATCTTTCCGATATAGAAGAGAAGAAAAACAAAATGCTTCAAGAATATAGCGAGCAGATGGCACAAATTTTAAAAAGCGTCCAAAGAGAGGATGTCAAATTGCATGAGGTCATTTCCGCGCGTCATAAGCTTGATAGCTTGATCGAAGTGGCGGAAGACGAGCATTATTCTAGCGATGTTAAAGTCGGGGATTATGTGAATATCCCTAGCGTTTATTCCTCAGGGAGAGTCAGCGAAGTGTCCGGGAATAAAATTACTGTCATCACCAAAGAAGGGCTATCCTTCCATACCAAAAAAGACAAGGTCGTAATCGTTAGCGCCCCTAAGGAAGAGAAGATTCAGGAGACTTCCGCGTTGAAATTGGATTCCCTCGGCTTAGCGAAAAGCACGCCTTTGGAGCTTAATTTGATCGGGCAGCATGTCGATGAGGCAAGGCTCAATCTCGACAAATACCTTGATGATTGCCGCATCAAAGGCTTAAAAAGAGTCAGGATCATCCATGGCTGGGGAAGTGGGGCTTTAAGAAGACTAGTCCAAGAATACGCTTCTTCCCATAAAAGTTTCATCTCTTCTTATGAAGGGGCTGACGGCGCTGAAGGAGGCGGAGGAGCCACGATCCTCCATCTGAAATGAAGGAACTTAGCGAAAAACTCCAAAATCAGATTGCCTTGCTCCCCTCTCTTCCTGGCGTTTACCAAATGAAGGATGAAAATGACAAAATCATCTATATCGGGAAAGCCAAGAACCTTCAAAAACGGGTAAGCCAGTATTTCTTGCGTCCCCAGGTTGGCAAAGTCGCGGCAATGGTGTCGCACATCGACCATTTCGATTATATTATCGTGCATACGGACAAAGAGGCTTTCATTTTGGAGATGAATCTCATTCAGACTTATTACCCTCGCTATAACATAATGCTGATGGATGATAGCCACTATCCTTATATCGCCGTCAAAAAGAACGATGGATTTTTGAAGATTGCGCGAAACACCAAAGACAAGAACTATTTTTATTATGGTCCTTTCCCCAATAGCAAAGATGCCTATAAAACCATCGATTTGCTGAACTCTTTATACCCTACTAGGAAATGCAAAACGTTAGGGAAAAAGGCTTGCCTTTATTACCATATGGGACAATGCTACGCCCCCTGCGAGAAGAAAATAGACCCTAAAGTCACTGAATCTTTGTATACCGATATCCGCGCTTTTTTGGATGGCGATATCTCTAAAACCAAAAGCGTTTTGAAAGAGAAAATCGAAAAAGCCTCAAAAGAGGAACGCTACGAGGATGCCTCCTTTTATTACGAGACCTTGAAGTCTTTGGAAGAAACCGTTGCTAAGCAAAACGTCGAGATATCGTCGGATAAAACCAATCGCGATATCATCGGATTCGCCTATCGGGATTCCTATCTTTGCTTAACGATATTAACTTATCGGCGGGGGATTTTGTTAGGGAAGAAAAGCTTTGTCATTCCAACTTTCTCCTCGGATGCTACAGAAATCGCCGAATTGGCGGAAGAATATTACCAAGAGAAGGAACTCCCGAATGAAATCGCCTGCAATATCCCTTCTTTCGATGAGGAATTCGGAAGCGTTTATCCTGAAGTGAGGATCGTCCATCCGAAAGAAGGGAGGCTTCTTTCCCAAATCGATTTGGCCACTTTGAACGCCAGAGAATCCTTAGATGCCCATTTTGGGAGCGCTAGGCTTGAGGATGACAAACTAGCTTTGCTTGAAGAACTTGGGAAATTGCTAAATATCGCCACCCCTTACCGGATTGAGCTTTTTGATAATTCCCATCTTGAAGGATCTAATGCGGTTGGGGCAATGGTTTGCTTCATCAATGGCGAAAGAGCGAAGAAAATGTATCGCAAATTCCGCCTTTCTAGCGAAGTGGCAGGCGATGATTACCATTCTCTGAAAGAAGTCGTCTATCGCCGCTACAAAAGACTCAAAGAGGAAAAATCGGAATTCCCTTCTTTGATCCTTGCCGATGGAGGCATTAACCAAGTGCATGCGACTTATGAGGCTTTGGAGGAACTTGGTATCTCCATTCCGGTTTTCGGTCTTTATAAAAATGAGCGTCATGAGACAGAAGGCATCATTGATAGAGATGAAAACATCTATCCTTTGGGAAGCAAAACCCCGTTATTTTTCTTGCTAATGAGAATGCAGGATGAGGTCCATCGTTTCGCGATAAGCTATCATAAATCGCTTCGAGGCAAAAACATGGGCAAATCGATTTTCGACAACGTTAGAGGAATAGGGGAAAAAAGAAAAGAGACCCTTAGGAAACATTATCCGACATTGGAGTCCTTGCAAAAGACTTCATTAAGCGAACTTGAGCAATTGCTTCCGAAAGAAGCGGCAATGGCCTTATTATCCAAGGTTAAGGAATTATCATGATGGAAGAAGTCGATGCATATTTTCAGAAAATAAGCCAAGAAATCCTCGATAACGAGATTTTTCAAAGCGAGAAAAAATACCTCGCCCATTCTAGCATCAGCGTTTATGAGCATTCCTATAATGTCGCTAAGCGCGCTTATTGCCTTGCCAAAAAGAAAAATCTTGATATTGATTATAAAAGCCTGATCCGCGGAGCCTTGCTCCATGATTTCTATCTCTATGACTGGCATAAGAAAGGGGAGGGTCACCGCTTGCATGGCTTTCGGCATCCTTTCACCGCTTATAAAAACGCCACTAAATATTTTAAGATCAACAAATTGGAGGGAAATATCATCAAGTCGCATATGTTCCCTTTGCTGTTTTGGGTTATGCCCTTATCGAAAGAGGCGCGCTTAGTGATCAAAAGCGATAGGCACGAGGCTATCAAAGAAACATTCGGCAAAAAGAAGAAGGAGCATTTATGAAAAAAATAGGATTGATATTCGATGTCGATGGCACCTTATGGGATGCTCGAAAAGAAGTGGCGGATTCCTGGAGCGAAGTGACGACTTCCAAAGGATACAAAGCCATAACCATTGATGATTTATCGAAGACGATGGGCCTTCCGATGACTTCAATCGCCGATACTCTCTTCCCTGAATTAAAAGAGGATGAGCGGTACGCCTTACTTAATGAGTGCACGGAAAATGAGCTAGCGTATTTGAAAAAACATTGCCCAAAGCTTTATGATCAAGAGATTGAAACCCTTAAAGGTTTAAAAGAGGCCGGTTTTAATTTAGCCATTCTCTCCAATGCCCAAGTAGGCTATATCGAAACTTTTTTTGACGCCACAAACACTTCCTTTCTCTTCATCGATCACGCTTGCTGGGGCGATAATGAAAAAAGCAAAAGCGAGAATATGCTGATTTTGAAAGAAAGGAATCATCTAGATGAGATTTATTATATCGGCGATACCTTAATGGACGAGGAAGAATCCGCTAAAGCAAACGCAAAATTCATCCATGCCTCCTATGGTTTTGGGAAAGCGAAGCACCCATTTTTCGTCCTTAAGCAATTCGTAGATCTTTTAGAGGCGATTAAGTTGATAAATAGATGAAAAATATTTTTAACTTTGGTCAAAAGAGAGTATAGTATCGTTTGCGTGCGCCCGTAGCTCAGCCGGATAGAGCAACAGCCTTCTAAGCTGTGGGTCAGCCGTTCGAGTCGGCTCGGGCGCGCCATTAAGAAACAATAGGATTGATACCAAAAGTATCGGTCTTTTTTTCATTTTTTAAGGGCTATTTTACTGATTTTAGGCCTATTTTGCTTAATTTTCGGTGAAGTAGTCTTTTTCCTTTGCTGCTTTTGAATGAGGCGATTTTATCAAAAGCACGAACTAATAATAAAAGCACGATTCGATTATCAAAAGCACGAATAAACTTTTCATCCTAATTTATATAGCCATTGGCAGAAATGCTGGTGGCTTTTTTCCATTCTATATAATTTTTGGACTTTTTTGAAAAATAGGGACCACAAAAACGCCTCCACATCTCCATATGGTGAGCAAGAGATAACACGTCTTGCTTAGAAATCAAAAGGAGGTGTTCAAATAACACACTACCCTTTTTCCTTTTTTGTTAATGAAAAATTCTTTATAATACCTAAGTTATGCAAAACGAAAACAAATTCTACAAAGATAGAAAAACAAATAACAATAGAAATGGCCATAATCACGAGCATTTCCAAAAAGGGAGATACATTGTAAGTGGATCCAGCAATCATTTCTCGAATGACCAAAAGAGAAACAAAAGCGAAAGTCATTTTCCTAAAAACGGCAATCAAAGCCAAAATAGGCGAAGTGGCAATCGGAACCGCGATTCTTTCTTAAGGAACAACAATTATGGCTTTCCGCGGGTGGAGAATGAACCAAAGGAAGAAAGAACGCCAAGCCCTGTTTTGAATGTAGCTATCGATGATCATCCTAGGGCGATGGTTTTGCCATTCGATCAGAAGGCGCTAGACGATATCAAGCCTAGAAAATACACTTCTGGCTATGAAATCCATAAAATCAATATCCAATTGGCCCGTTGGCTTACCTACGATGACTACCTTAAGAAATTAAGCGCAGCCACAGGGCTTGAATTCATGGATAAGAACTTCTTGAAGGTTGAAGGGAGTTATCTCCAAAAACTCAAGGATTTTGCGAAATCTCGCTTAAAAGAAAACGATTTGGACAGAAGCTTGCTTTCCTTTTATAAATATATGGCTTACTTTTCCGAATATGCCCTTGAAAACAAAACCGCGGTCATTTTCGATTTATAGGGAAGTGGTGGCTGATATGAAAAAGAAAAGATATCTAATTGCCTTAGCCTTAATCTCTTTGGCTTTGCTTGCCTCTTGCGGAGGGAAAAAATCGAGCAAGGGCAATTGCGGGGGCAACGTTTGCCATGGCGCGGACATTATTTTGGTATTAGATAAGTGAATATGGATTCTTTGAAGACCCTTTTTGAAAAAGAGCAGTATCAGATGATACTTGATTTTACCTACAACGCCACGGATGGGGAGTCTCTTTTTTATCGAGCAAGCGCCTATTTGGCCTTGAATAAACCCGAAAAAGCCATGGAGATATTCCTGAAATATCGCAAAACGCTTTTTGATTACAATCCTCTCCTCACTCTGAAGCATAATTTTGAGCTTAGATCCCTTTTAAAAGAATTTGACGAAGCTGATGAGGATTATGAGGAATTCAGAAATTATCCTTATGTCTCGCAAGCGGTAGAGGAGAAAATCAAAAGCATACCGTCTTTTTTGCGTGACAAAGAAAAAGAAAGCTATGTCGAGAAAAGCCTCAGTAGCGACCAAGCAAAGCTTATTTTGAAAGAACATACAAATAATTATGATGTTTTGGCGACATTGGAAGCTATTTCTCGAAGCGATTTGGCGCCATATACCAACGAAGTCATCTCTTTATTGCTCCCACCCATCCATATCAGTGTCAGAACCTATGCCTTGCTTTTGCTTATTAAATTCAAATATGACAAAGAAGTTACCTTCGTCAATGCCGAAAAAGAATATCATTTGATTCCGAAAAATCTGGTTCCTCCTTTTGAAAGCGCGAGCGATCGTTTGCTCAAGGAACGCCTGAGCAATGATATAAAGGACGGAAGCGTTTCAAAGATCGCTTATTCTATCTATTCCGATTTTTGCCTTTCTTTATACCCAACTTCAATTTTCGCTAAATATTCTTTCGATGTTGTCGAGGCTTCTCTTTTGAATCTCGCTAAAGATTATCTGAAAAGCTCTATCGATTTATCCTCTTTGAATAGTTTGTTGGATAGCGATGAGCTAAAAGAGTGTGAAAAATACATTGAGACGATTCTCTCTTCCGTTCCTTCTCTTTGAAAAACGGCTATTTTAAAAAATGTTCGATTTAGTGCTTTTTATTTTGGCAAAAGAAGGCTTTAAGAGTATACTCTTCCTCGTGAACGTTTTACGCTCTCTTTTAAGAGAGCCACAATTTGAGGTAAAATAAATGAAACGCACTATCAAAAAAATCAGCGATTCCAAAATCGAGTTGACCGTCGAAGTCGACAAAGACCTTTGGAAAGCCGCCCAAGAAAAAGCTTTTGACAAAGTCTCAAGCAAAGTGACCGTCAAAGGTTTCCGCCCAGGCAAAGCCCCAAAAGCCATGTTAAAGCAATACACGAGCCAAGAAGCTGTCTTCAACGAAGCTATTGAAGAGGTTTTGAATCCAGTCTTTGCCCAAGCCATCACCGAAGAAAAACTCGAGCCTTTCTTCCGCCCAGGCGTCAATGTCACCAAACTCTCTTTCGATGAATTGACGATCGTCTACACCATCATCACCACTCCAAAGGTGACCTTAGGCGAATACAAAGGCTTAAGCGCCAAAAAAGAAGCCCCAGCCGTCAGCGACAAAGAAATCGACGATGCCATCAATTCTCGCTTAGCAAATAGCGCCGAATTGGTCTTGGTTGACCGCGCCGCTAAATTAGGGGACACCGTCACTTTTGATTTCTTAGGGAAAACCGCCAACGAAAAAGGCGATATGGTCCCATTTGATGGCGGAGCCGCCAATAACTATTCTTTGGAATTAGGCAGCAACCAATTCGTCCCTGGCTTTGAAGACGGGCTCGTTGGTTTAAAGGCTGGCGACAAAAAGACCCTCGATATCACCTTCCCAGAAAATTATGTCAAGGAATTGGCGGGCAAAAAAGCCATCTTCGATTGCCTTGTCCACGAAGTCAAAGAGAAGAAAGTCCCAACCTTGACCGATGAAGCTGTCGCCGATCTTGAAATCAAAGACGTCAAGACCGTGGCTGAGCTCAAAGAATTCGAGAAAAAGAGAATCTTGGAAGGCAAAGTCCAAAATTCCGAAAACGCCTATTATAATGAAATTATCAATAAGATCGTTGACGGCGCCAAATATGACATCGCCGAAGAAGTCATCTTAAACGAAGCCGCTGCGATGGAAGACAATTTCAAAAAGCAAGTCGAAAGCAATGGCTTGACCTTTGAGCAATATTTGCAAATCACCGGCACCAAAGAAGCGGATTTGCGCGCTTCCTATAAAGCCGATGCCGAGAAAAACATCAAAGGATTCCTTGCCTTGAATGAAATCGCCAAAGCTGAAAAGATCAATGTCACCGATGATGATTTGAAAGCCGAAGCCGAGAAGCGTGCCGCTGACTATGGCATGAAGGCCGAAGACATCCTTAAGTACATGAATCAAGACAAGAATCGTTGGACTGGCATGATCCGTGACCAAAAGATTCGCGACTTCATCTTAAGCGTAAGCAAATAAAATAACATTCATTCGTATTAATATTAACGGGTGAAAAGGAGGGGCAAATATGCCAAATGAAGATAGCAAACTGACATTGCCTCTGCTCATCACGCGCGGTCTAATCGTTTTCCCTTCGATGAGCGAAAACATTGACGTTGGCCGCGCTTTTAGCGTCAAAGCGCTTGAGCAAGCAAAACAAAACACCAACTCCCTAATTCTCGTTACCGCCCAAAAAGACGGAACCGAAGACGACTTCAAAGATGTTAAAGATAGCATCTTTGCCGTAGCGACCTTATGCCGCATCACTAGCGCCATCAAACAAGATGATTCCTATAAGGTGCGCGTTTATGCCACTAAACGGGCGAAATTGGATAATATCCGCTTGGAAGATGGCTATTATCTGGCCGATGCTACCATTTTGGAAGATGAACTCGGCGATAAAGAAGAAGAGGCAAAACTCGTTCATGATATCGTTGACACAATCGCTAGCAATCCTTATTTAGGGAAAAGGATCCCTCGCGCGGTTTTTAACAATATGGATCATGGGATCACTCCGAATGATCTAAGCAACTCCTTGGCGAATTATCTTGATTTGGATTCTAGCGAAAGAGAGCAGATTCTTTTGACCGATAACGTCAATGACCGCTTAAGGCTATTGCTAAGCGCTTTGAACGCCAAAAAAGAGATCGCCGCTTTGGACGAAAAACTCAATGACACCGTCCGCGAAAAAACCGAGAAGAGCCAAAAAGAATATTACCTCCGCGAAAAAATGAAGGCCATCCGCGATGAACTTGGCGAAGGCGAAGGTGCTGATAGTGCCGACAAAATCCGCGAAAGACTCGAAAAAGAACCTTATCCCGAAAACATCAAAAAGAAGGTTTTGAGTGAGCTTCGCCGCTATAACATGATGCCAGAATCCTCTCTTGAGGCCTCTTTGATTTTGACTTACATCGAGACCCTCATGAATGTCCCTTGGTACCAAGAAACAATCGATAACGAAGATCTAGAAAACGCCAAGAAAATCCTTGATGAAGATCACTATGGCTTGAAGAAAGTCAAAGAGAGAATAATCGAATATCTTGCGGTCAAAAAGAGCACTGGCAGTTTAAAAGCCCCGATACTTTGTTTCTATGGGCCGCCTGGATGCGGAAAAACCTCTTTAGGGAAATCCATCGCCAAAGCTTTGGGGAGAAAATTCTTCAAAGCGAGCTTAGGCGGCATTTCCGATGAGGCCGAAATCCGAGGGCATAGAAGGACCTATGTCGGATCGATGCCTGGGCGCATCATCCAAGGGATGACGAAAGTCGGCGTCAATAACCCGGTTTTCTTGCTTGATGAAATCGATAAGATCGGCGGAGCCAATTACAAAGGCGACCCATCAAGCGCGATGCTTGAGGTTTTAGACCCTGAGCAAAACACTTCCTTTAACGATAATTATCTAGAAGAGCCTTACGATTTATCGAATGTTCTCTTCTTATGCACCGCGAACTATTTAGAGAATGTCCCCGCTCCGCTTTTAGACCGTTTGGAATTGATTGAAGTTCCTTCTTATACCGAACTTGAGAAAATTCAAATCGCGAAAGGCTTCTTGATCAAGAAGCAAATGGGCTTGAATGGCTTGAAAGAAGGAGAGGTCGAATTCAGCGAAGATGGCATCAAAGAAATCATCGAATGCTACACTCGCGAAGCGGGCGTGCGCAATCTCGAACGCCTTATCGCCACTTGCTGCCGGAAGGCCGTCGTAAGCTTGATTGGCAATCCTTCGCAACCACGCCCGATTCATATCGATGAGGCGAAAGTCAAAGAATATCTCGGAGTGGAGATTTTCGAAGATACCAAGAAAGAGAAAGCCCCGCAGATTGGCGTTGTCACTGGCTTGGCCTATACCGAATTCGGTGGCGATATCCTTCCTATCGAAGTGACTTATTTCCCTTCGAAGGCCCCATCTTTGGTTTTGACTGGCAAATTAGGCGATGTCATGAAAGAATCCGCGACCATTGCCTTGGATTATGTTCGAGCGAATGCCAAAAAATATGGCATCAAGGAAGATATCTTCAATGAGAACACCATCCATATCCACGTTCCAGAAGGAGCGGTCCCTAAAGATGGCCCTAGCGCTGGCGTTGCGATCACTACGGCGATAATCTCTTGCCTTAGCAAGATTCCAGTCGATAACAATGTCGCAATGACAGGCGAAGTAACTTTAAGAGGCAATGCCCTTCCTATCGGCGGATTAAGGGAGAAATCTCTAGCGGCATTAAGAAGCGGCATCAAAACGATCATCGTTCCGATCGAAAATAAGAAAGATGTGACTGAACTTCCTAATGAAGTGAAGAAGGATCTTGAGATCATCTTCATGGAAAAAGTCGACGATGCCTTGAAAGTCGCTTTGTTAGAAGAGATGAAACCTCTTGAATAAAGTTTCTAAGGTCTAGAGAAATCTAGGCCTTTTATTTATAATTTGACTATGGCAAAAGTAAATTTCAGAAACGTCAAATACGTGACTAGCTATCTCAAAAAAGAAGAAAGGCCGTTCGACAAAAAGAAAGATGTCGTATTTTTAGGCAAATCAAATGTCGGCAAATCTTCTCTCATCAATTCTTTGGTCTCCCAAAAAATCGCTTTCAGCTCCAAAAAAGCCGGAAAAACTCAATTGCTGAACTATTTTTTGGTGGACAATCGTTTTTATATCGTCGATGCGCCAGGATACGGCTACACCGCCTATGGAACGAAAAAAGACGAAGTGTTCTCGGAAATGATGGAATCTTATTTTGTGGATAATCAGAATCTCTCCGGGGCTTGTATGCTCGTTGATGTGAGGAGAGGAATTCTCGAAAACGAAGAGAGCATGATCAATTATCTGCTGGAATTGAAGATACCTATTTTGATCATTTACACAAAATGTGACACAGTCGGGCAAAAAGAGATGAATTTGGCCAAAAAAGAGGCGGCTTTGTTCAAAAATGTCCCTGTTTACTATAGTGACAAGAACAAAGACTATGATGATCTGAGAAAGCTTTTGGTGACGACTTTCCATTTGTAGATGCTTTCTCTTTAAATAAAAAGCCGTTGAATTTAGAATATTGAAATTAGAAGGGACTAACTATGATTACTGATTGGAATTTAAAAAACATTTACGAAAACGATGATCTTTATGAAGCTGACATCAAGCGTTTGAAGGATTATTTTACGCCGAAAGTGGCTTCTTTGACGGGAAAACTCGGCAGTGAAGAAGGATTTAAGGAATATCTTGACTTGAATATCGAATTGAACAAAAGCCTATCCAAAGCCTTTGTTTACGCCTCGATGAGAAGCGATTTGGACAAAAGAGACGTCAAAAACAGCGAGGCTTTGATGAGGGCGGAACTTGCTTATCAAGATTATCAAAGCGCATCTTCCTATGCCGATCCCGAAATTCTTGCTTTAGGCAGAGACTACGTGGCTTCCTTTTTAGCAAAAAACCCGCAATACAAAGAATTCGATCTTTCTTTCGACGAGCTTTTTAGGAATGCCGATCATATTTTAAGCGCGGATAAGGAAAAACTTTTAAGTGCCTATGCCCCACTTAATAATAAGGGCAGCGATTTGTATAGCACTTTGGCCGTGGCTGACGGAATGGATCATGAAGCTAGCTTAAGCGATGGCTCTAAAGTGATGGTCAACCAATCCAATTGGACGTCTTTGATTGCGAAAGAGACAAAACAAGAAGACAGGGCAGCGATTTTCGAAGCCCTCTATAAGAGCTATGACGAGCGTAAAAACACCTTTGGCGAAATCTATAATAGCACCTTGCAAGGCGAGCTTGCCATAATGAAAGCCCGTGGCTATTCCTCGATTTTGGAAGAGCATCTGTATGGGAATAACATCCCTGTTGATGTTTTCAAGAATTTGGTTTCGGTCGCCAGCGAAAATGCCGAGCCTCTTCATAAATATTATCGAATCCGCGCCAAATACTTAGGCTTAGAAAAACATCGCTCCTACGATAGATTCGTCGAGCTTGCCCAAAGCGATAAGAAATATAGCTATGAAGAAGCGCGTGACCTTTTCTATAAATCCATCGAGAATTATAGTGAGGACTACAAAGCGAAAGCCCGTGAAGTGACTAAAGAAGGATATGTCGATGTTTTCGCGAAGGCCGGGAAAAGGACTGGGGCCTATTCGACAGGCGGAAATGGTGTCCATCCTTTCATCTTATTGAATTTCAACGGCACTTTGGATGACGTTTTCACCTTGGCTCACGAATCAGGCCATAGCGTTCATACATTGTACGCCGATGAGTCTCAGCCGACGATGAAACAAGGATATACGATCTTCGTCGCGGAAATCGCAAGCACCTTCAATGAGCATAATATGCTCGATTATTTGCTATCTAGCGGCAGTCTTGACAAAAAGAGCAAAATCGCCTTGCTCCAAAAAGCCATCGATGAGATAGTCGCAACTTTCTACCGCCAGACCTTATTCGGCCAATACGAATACGAAATCGCCACCAAAGCGGAAAAAGGGGAACCGATCAACCATCAGGTCTTGTCCGATGAGATGACTAAACTCTATAAAACATATTACGGCATCGATATTTCCGAAGAGAAGGTCAAGCCTCTGGTCTGGGCTTATATCCCGCACCTTTTCTATACCCCATTCTATGTTTATCAATATGCGACAAGCTACACCGCCTCAATGCTTCTTTATGAAAATTACAAGAATAAGAAGCCTGGCGCTTTCGAGGCTTTCACTAACCTTTTGAAGGGAGGGAGCAGCGATTATCCGACTGAGTTAGTCAAGAAAGCCGGCGTTGATCTCACAAAGAGAGAGACTTTCTACGCGGTCACTGACAGAATGAAACAATTAGTCGATGAACTAGAAAGGACTTTATTCGATGATTAACGAAAAAGATTTGAAGCTTTTTGAAAATCTTCTCAATGACGCGGTGAAGCTCTACAACTTTCTGTGCCAATATTCTTATGAAGAGGTCAAAGGCAATAAGGTTTTACAAAAAGCTATTGGCTTCGAAATCATCCATTTGGTCCGGGATTACAAGAAACTAGGCGGACGTTTTGCCGCTGAATTCGGCGAAATGCATGAGATACTGAAAGACTATGGAAGCGCCATCGAAGGCGACATCCATAGCGCTGATTTGCTTGATCTCGCTAGCAAAGCCAAAAGCGATTTGCCAAAACTCATCAAGCAGCTTAAAAGCGCGATGCAAAAGTAAAGAAGGGGGTCAAGGGGCTTGCAAAAGTTCATTGACCCTTTAAAATAATCTACTTTCCTTAGGAGGTTTTTTATGAACGAAGAGCTAAAAAAACTTGATCCAAATCTTTGCGATGTCAGTAATACTTTGACGAATTTTTCTAATAGCATCCTCACCCATTTTGGCGTCAAACCATTTCATTCCACGATAAAAGAGGTGGATGAAGCGCTCTTAGGACATAAAAAAGTCGCCGTCTTTTTGTTTGACGGCGCCTCGGAATACAATCTGAAGATCTATCCTCACACGAATAAATTCTTGCTCAATCATAAACTTAAGACCATCTATTCGGTAAATCCTGCCACGACCGTGGCCTGCACAACGGCCTTTTTGAGCGCCAAATTCCCAATTGAGACCGGATGGCTTGGCTGGAGTTTGGATTTCCATGCGATAAATCTTCCGATCATCGATACCTTCACTGGAAAAGAAAGCTATGGAAGGATCCGTCATGAGCCTTCTCCGATGCTCTCTTATTCTCCATATAAGAACATTGCGACTTTATTGTCTGAGCATGGTGTGAAAGCCAAGCAAATGTACCAATATCCGATCGAAGACAAAAAAGGGCCAAAGAACCATAAGGAAGCCTTAAAGATGTATTCCTCTTTCTTCAAAGAAGAAGGCGGCGAATTCCTTTATGGCTATTTCAGCGAGCCTGACCATACTTTGCATAATCATGGCGTGAAAAGCGTCAGAACCTATTTCGAGTACAAGAAGATCAATAAGTTCCTTAAAAAATTCGTGAAAGCTAACCCTGACGTTTTGGTTTTCGCTTTTGCTGACCATGGCCTTATCAACATCGACCATTATGATGATATCTCAGATTTCAAAGACATCGAATCAACGTTGGCTAGGCCTATGTCCATCGACACGAGAATTCCGACTTTCTTTGTGAAAGAAGGCAAGAAAGAGGAATTTGTGGCCGCTTTCAATAAGCATTTTGGATCCGATTTTCTCCTTGTTAGCAAAGAAGATATCCTCGAATCGAAATATTTTGGGGATGGGACGCCTTCCAAAGAAGCCTCCTCTTTCCTTGGCGATTACCTCGGGATCTCTTTAAAAAACGTCGGCATGAAGGAATACTATGGCCAAAAAGAAGCTCCATTAAAAGCCCATCATTCGGGGGCAAGCAAAGAAGAGAGAGAAGTTCTTCTTTCCGTTTATAACCTCTAAGTTGAAAACTTTTGATTTCGTTCTATAATTCTATTGTCGGTGAAATAGAGGGATCTAGCCAACTTCTTATAATAGAGAGCTCTTATTCGGTGAAAGGGAGTGTAGAAGCCTAGTGAGTCGCTATGGAGACAGGTAGCAGGCCTTAACGCAAACAAAGTGCAGAATCTTCTGAACTAAGGTGGTACCGCGCAACTAGCGCCCTTAGAGGGTGCTTTTTTATTTATTGATAAGGAGAGAGATATGTTAGACAAACATTATGACCACAAAGCCGTCGAAGAAGGAAAATACGACTCCTGGGTGAAAAAAGGATATTTCACTGCCGGGGATCTCTCAAAAAAGGCCTTTTCCATGGTCATCCCGCCGCCAAACGTGACGGGAAAGCTCCATTTAGGGCATGTCATGGACACGATCCCAGATGACATTATTTGCCGCTACAAAAGAATGAAAGGCTATGATGTTTTGTGGGTTCCTGGCACCGATCACGCCGGCATTGCCACCCAAGCCAAAGTGGATGCCAAGCTTCAGCAACAAGGCTTAAGCCGCTATGACCTTGGGCGCGAGAAGTTCCTTGAAGAAGCTTGGAAATGGAAAAACGAATATGCCGAAATCATCCATAAACAATGGGCTAAGCTTGGGCTAAGCGTCGACTATTCAAGAGAAAGATTCACTCTCGACGAAGGGCTTAACGAAGCGGTCAGAACCGTTTTCGTCACTTTGTACAACGAAGGATTGATCTATCGCGGCGAAAAAATCATCAACTGGGACCCAGTTATGAAAACCGCTTTGAGCAACATCGAAGTCGTTTATCAGAATGACCCTGGCGAATTTTTCTATTTTGCTTATGACGTCGTTGACAGCGATGAAAAATTAATCGTCGCGACCACTCGCCCGGAAACTATGTTTGGGGACACCGCGGTTTTCGTCAATCCTAGCGACGAGCGTTATTCGCACCTCATTGGCAAAAAATGCGTCAATCCGGCCAACGGGGACTTGCTCCCTATTATGGCCGACGAATACGTTGACAAAAGTTTTGGGACGGGCGCGATGAAAGCCACCCCAGCCCATGACCCCAACGACTTCTTGCTTGGCAAAAAATACGGGTTTGAGTTCATCAAGGTCTTGGATGAGTCTGCCCATATGAATGAAAAAGCTGGCAAATACGCCGGAATGGACCGTTATGAATGCCGCGAAGCTTTGGTTAGGGACATCAAAAACAACGGGCATCTAGTGAAAATTGAGAAGATGACCCACGAAGTCGGGCATAGCGAAAGAAGCGGCGCCGTTGTTGAACCGATGCTTTCGAAGCAATGGTTTGTGAGAATGAAACCATTGGCCGAAGAGATTCTAAAAACCCAAAAAAGCCAAGACAAAGTCGATTTCATTCCGAAACGGTTTGAGAAAGTCTTGACCCGTTGGATGGAAAATGTCGATGATTGGTGCATTTCTCGTCAACTTTGGTGGGGACATAGGATTCCGGCTTACTACCATAAAAAGACTGGTGAAGTGCTCGTTTCCTTGCAACCGCCTGTCGATATTGAGAATTACACTCAAGACGAGGATGTTTTAGACACCTGGTTCTCTTCGGGTTTATGGCCATTCAGCACGCTTGGCTGGCCAAACGCCGATTCGGCGGATTTCAAACGTTATTTCCCCACCGATGTTTTGGTGACAGGCTATGATATCATCTTTTTCTGGGTCAGCCGCATGATGTTCCAATCACTCCATTTCACTAAGCAAGTCCCTTTCAAAGAAGTGGTTATCCATGGCTTAATCAGGGACGAGCTTGGGAGAAAGATGTCCAAATCATTGGGAAATGGAGTAGATCCTCTCGATGTCATTGAAAAATATGGCGTCGATGCCTTGCGCTATTTCATTTCCACCAATAGCACCCCAGGTTTGGATATGCGCTATAGCGATAGCAAAGTCATTGCCGCGAGCAATTATTTGAATAAAATCTGGAATAGCTGCCGCTATGTGGAAATGGTGATCGGGGACGATTTTCATCCAAAAGCGATCGAGAAAAAAGAATTAAGCGTTCTCGATGCTTCAATTTTGGACAAACTCGAAAGAACGATCAAAAAAGTCACTTCAAAGATGGAAAAATACCAATTCGGCCAAGCTTCCACGATCCTTTATAATTTTGTCTATGATGATTTCTGCTCCTCTTATTTAGAGATGAGCAAAGTTTCCTTGCAAGGGGAAAACGAAGAAGCGAAGGCTGTCACAAAAAACGTCCTTTATAAGGTCATGCGCGAAATTATTTTGATGATTTCCCCATATGCCCCATTCGTTTCTGAGGAGATGTATCTCTCTCTTCCTGACCATTTAGAGAGCGTTTGCCTAGAAAGCTATCCTTCTTATGACAAAACCTTATTGAATAAGAAAGCCACCGAAAAAGCGGCGATTCTTGAAATGATGATCAAAGATATCCGTAACTACAAGAGTCAAAATGGGATTGCCCCAAACGCTCCAGTCAAACTTGTAATTAACCCCAAAGAGCCTTTCGAAGGCGCCAACGAATACCTTAAGCGTTTCTCTTTCGCCAAAGAGATAAAAATCACGAAAGATCGCTTAGAAGGCAATCCTTTCTTCTATGATGGCTATGAGCTTTTGGTTGAAGAGGATATCGACAAAGAGGCTTTGAAGGCAAAACTCTTAAATGAGAAAACTCGACTTGAAAGCGAAGTCAATAGAGGCGAAAAGATGCTCTCTAACGATAATTTTGTCAAAAAAGCCCCATCGGAAAAGGTTAAATTAGAAGAAGAGAAACTTGTTAAAAACAAAGCTTTGCTCGCTAATGTCACCGCTAAATTAAAAACTTTATAAAAAATAACACTTTTTTTGGAAAAAGAGCTCCTCGATGCCTATTAATGGTTGAAGGGAGCTCTTTTATGAACGGTAGAAGACTAAATTCCAAAGAACTAGAAGCCCTAGTGCCTGGCGAAGGGATCACCTTAACAGCCGTGATTGCCATAATGGCCATCGCTTTGCTTGCCGTCATCACTTATCGCCTTTTCATGAGTAATAAGGGGACGATGAAAATGCCTGGCGGCTGGGCTTTTAGCTGGAATTAATGATCGTAAAAGAAATAGACAAGCATTTAAGACCGCGCGAGAAAGCAAAACAAAAGGGGCTGTTTTCGCTTTCTGACTCTGAGCTTTTGGCGTTGATTCTTGGGAATGGGATCCATGGGAAAAACGTCATTGAGGTATCCGAGACGCTTTTAGAGAGAAGTGGCGGTTTTAAGGGCTTATTCCGTCGAGATGAAAATAACCTTGTTTGTTTCGATGGGATAAGCGATGTCAAGGCTTTGACGATCTTAGCGCTTGGCGAAATTCATCGAAGAGCTTCCCGTGAGTTGCTTCCGACAATAAAGCTTCCCTCGGCTGAAACGTTGTTCAAAATATTTCAGCCGAGCTTGGAGGCGCTATCCAAAGAGACATTAATCATTCTTTGTTACGATAAAAAAGGCGCTTTTTTGTCAGAACGCCGTCTGTACGCAGGGACGGCGAGTTCGCTTTTAATCTCTCACACAGAGATTTTTCGAGAGCTTTTGACGAAAAGCGCCTATTCCTACTATCTCATCCATAATCACCCGAGTGGCGAACCATTGCCCTCTAGCGGGGAGATAAGCGACACGCTCATCTTAAAAAACGAAGGGGAGGAGCTCTCCTTGCGTTTGAACGACCATATCATCATTTCTGAAAGTGGGTATTTCTCCTTTCGGGAGAATTGCTTACTATCCAATGACCAAAAAAGCGGTTTCGCGAATTCCTTTTCACAATCATGATTTATTTTTGAGATCAAAAGTATAATAATATGGCGTAAATCAAGGGAGGGTTTTATGAAAACCGTATCAAAAATATTTTACATCATCGCCGCTGTGCTAGGAGTGGCGGCAATCATTTCTTGCATCAGCATGGGATGCACGGCAATCGCTGCCAAAAGCGATGCGACCATAATCCAAAAAATCATCGATCAAGCTAGCAATGTGCAACTTCAGACTGCCGATCAAGTAAAAAGCGCTTTAAGTTCTTTAGCGACTTTCTCCTTCGTTTATATGGTCGTGGAAATCGCTGCTTTCGTCCTTAATATCTTTGGCTTACGCGCCCTTAATGACGACGAAGGATCTCACAAAGCGATTCATATCGTCAATGTCATTCTCGCTTTCTGCGGACTCAATGTCTTCTTATTGCTCGGTAGCGTCTTCGGATTGGCCAGCAGCGGAAGCTCAGCTGATTAAAAAATTCTATTTTTCTTGCTTTAGTTAGTATAACTAAGTATATTTATGTCGTTGTCGCCCTTTTAGGGCTACAACCGCATTGAAACGGTTAATGAAAGTCATAGGAATATGCGCCGTAATAGCGAGTAATTAGCCATAGGAGGAATAAGCATGTACGCCATTGTTGAAACTGGTGGAAAGCAAATCAAAGTCGCAGTCGGCGACAAAATCTTCGTTGAGAAAATCGACGTTGAAGCCGGCAAAGATGTGACTTTGGACAAAGTTCTCTTCGTCGGCGGCGAAAAGACTCTCGTCGGAAGCCCATATGTTAAGGGTGCGAGCGTCGTTGCCAAAGTCGAGAAACAAGGACTTTCCAAGAAAATCACAATCTACAAGTACAAGAACAAGACCAATGAACGCAAAACCATCGGTCATCGTCAACCTTATACTTGCTTAGTGATCAAAACCATTAACGCCTAATGATCAAGATTCAAGTAATTTACCATAATTCCGAGTTTCGGGAACTTAAGATTCAAGGACATGCCGAAATAGCCAATAAAGGCCAAGACATTGTCTGCGCAGCGGTAAGCGCTGTTTCGGAAGGAGGGGTGCAAGCCCTGATTGATGATGAAAAGTCTTATGAATTCGAAATGAAAGAAGGGTATCTTGATCTCAAACGAATCGCTCCGGAAATGAGCGAGCATGACAAGACAGTCATAATGACTATCGTCACGCAACTAGAAAGCATCGCCTTGGTAAGCAAAAACCATGTGCAGCTAGAAAGGAAGCAACAATGAAATTTGTTATCGATTTACAGCTCTTCGCTTCCAAGAAGGGCGTCTCGAGCACCAAAAACGGTCGTGATTCAGCCGGCCGCAGATTAGGTGCTAAAGTCGGTGATGGCCAAAAGGTCATCGCTGGTAATGTTCTCTATCGTCAACGCGGTACGAGAATCAAAGCCGGCGAAGGCGCAGGCTGCGGCAAAGATGATACCATCTTCGCTCTTATCGACGGTATTGTTAAATTCGAACGCGTCGGTAAAACAGGAAAGAGAATTTCCGTTTACGCCGTCGAAGCGAAATAAGCAAACTAATGAGGCGGCTCTTTGATGGGAGCCGCTTTTTTAATAAAATGTTCTTCAGGGAGGCTACTATGAAACTATCCGTGATTCTTCCAGTCCGAAATCAAACAGACAAATTGTTAAAAAACATCAAAGAGAAAATCATTCCTTTTTTCGATGAATCGAAAATCGTCTATGACATCGTGATTTGCTCCGATGGTTCTAATGAAGAGGAAGAAAAGAAATTAGAAGATGGCTTGAAAGAACTCCCAATGCAAGTCAAACATGTCCCTTATAGCGAAAAAAGAGGCAAAGGATTGGGGGTGAAGAGAGGTATTTTATTCTCTGAAAGCGATTATTGCTTGTTCATGGACGCTGATTTGAGCACGGATTTAAGTGCTTTTAATGCGATGAAAAAGCATTTGAAAGACGCCGATGCCTTTATTGGCAGTAGAGAACTAAAGGAGTCCAAAATCACCGAAAAGCAGACTTTTGTTCGTCGTCTCACCCATTTTGGGTCGATTGGTATTATCAAGATGATGTTCCATTTCAAAGGGATCAGCGATACCCAATGCGGTTTTAAGATGTTTAGGACTGATGTGGCTAAAGCGATGGCTTCTCGCCAAACGATCGATGGCTTTGCCTTTGATGTTGAATATCTTTATTTTCTTAAACTCAATGGATTTAAAACGATTGAAGTGCCAGTTATCTGGGAAAACGATGCCGATAGCAGCGTCTCAGCGTTTTCCACTTCCGTGAAATTTTTTAAATCATTATTCAAAATCAAGCACAACAAGAAAAATTATATTTTAAGCGAAGAAGAAAAGAAGAAGCTGGCCAGAAAGGGTGAATAATCATGTTGATCGATCGTTGCGTTATTGAAGTAAGAAGTGGCAAAGGTGGCGATGGAGCCATAACTTTTTTGCACGATAAGAACAAAGAATTCGGTGGCCCTGATGGCGGAAACGGCGGTAAGGGCGGCTCTGTTTATTTAATTGCCAAGAATAATTTGAATACCTTGTATAATTTTCGTCATTCGCGTTTGATCAAAGCCATGGATGGCGGCAAAGGCGATAAGACTTTGATGACTGGTTTTTCCGCGCCTGATGTGATTGTGGCCGTTCCAACCGGAACCGTCGTCACCGACGAAAAAACCGGCAAAATCTTGGCGGATTTAAAGGAAGAGAACGAAAAAGTCCTCGTCGCTAAAGGTGGCAAGGGCGGAAAAGGGAATGCTGCATTCAAAAGCAGCCGCAACCGTGCCCCCCGCATCGCCGAAAATGGCGAGCCGGCGGAAAAAAGAAGGATTGTCCTAGAGCTTAAAATGCTTGCCGATGCTGGCTTAATCGGTTTCCCTAGCGTTGGCAAATCGACTTTTTTGAATGTCGTCAGCAAAGCCAACGTTCCGACCGCCGATTATCCCTTCACGACCTTGATCCCTAATTTAGGGGTTGTTTATTTGCCTGATTATCGTTCTTTTGTTTTAGCGGATATGCCTGGTCTTATCAAAGGCGCCCATGAAGGAAAAGGGCTTGGCATCCAATTCTTGCGTCATATCGAAAGAACGAAGGTTTTGATCCACTTGGTTTCGATGGACGGGGAAAGAGACCCTTACGAAGATTATTTAGCCATCAGAAAAGAACTTTCTAGCTATGGCGCCAGACTCGATGAAAGACCTGAACTAGTGGTGGCTAGCAAGATGGATAGCGAAGGCGCCATCGAAAGAAAAGCGAAATTCGATAAGCAAATAGGCAAAGTATCTTTATCTCTTTGCTCTTTGACTCATGAAGGAGTTGAGGAAATAATTTCCAAAGCTAAGGATTTGATTGACGTAACGCCAGAGTTCCCATTAATAGGCATGGAAAATCTTGAAAAAATCAAAATCTATGACGGTCATGATGGCTCTGATCATATCTTTGATATCAAACGAGTTGGAAATCACGAGTGGGAAGTGACTGGCGAAAAGCTTTTCTCCAAATTGGTGAGAATCAATACTCGTGAAGAGGAGGGTTTGGCCAAATTTGTCAAAACATTGGATTCTTTGGGCGTAGAAGATGCTTTAAGGGAAAAAGGCGTTAGGGAAGGGGATATCGTCCATGTTGGCGATTACACTTTCGAATATAGCGATTGATGGGGAATACCGAAACGGTTTAAGGTATAATAAAGAAGTGAAAAAAGAAAAGAAGATCTATGAATCATTACTGATTGTTTTAGGAAGCGCCGCTTTCGGGCTTCTCATTTCTCTTCTTTTTGTTTTGGTAAGATAATATGAGCATGATCTATCGTTTGAAAGGAACGGTTATCGCTTCTTCGGATGAAGCGATAGCCATTGACATAAATGGAGTCGCTTACGAGGTTTTGACCTCTCGCCCAGAAAATTACGAAATTGGCATAGAAGCGATTCTTTTCACTTATGAAGTCATCACCGAAGATGATCATTATTTGGTTGGTTTTGCGACAAAAATCGAGAAAGACGCCTTTTTATCGCTTATTTCCGTAAAAGGAATTGGGCCAAAAACCGCCTTGAACGCTTTGAAAGCCACAACGCCAGATGCCTTATTCAAAGCTATTGAAAGCAATAACACCTCGTATCTGAAAAAATTGCCAGGCATTGGCCCAAAGGCCGCCGCCCAGATTATCTTGGATCTGAAAGGGCGCTTGACGGAAACCGATTCAAAAGGGAATCCAAAGCAATATGAGCAAGTGCGTGAGGCTTTGAAAAGCTTCAGCGGCTATAAAATCAAGGAAATTGACGAGGTTCTTGCCTCTATCAATGAGCCAGGGGCAAGCAATGAAGAAATTCTCCGCATTGCGTTAAAAAAACTCGGAAAGGGCGTTAAATGAGCAAAGAAAGATTAGTTGATGGCCATAAAGAGAAAGACGAAGAGAACTCAGAACTTTCGCTTCGCCCTTTATCTTTGAAAGAATACGTTGGTCAAGAAGAGCTGAAAAAGAATCTCGAGATTTTTATTGGCGCCGCCAAAAAACGCGGTGAGACCCTCGATCATGTTCTGCTATACGGTCCCCCAGGATTAGGAAAAACGACGATGGCTTATGTCATCGCTAACGAAATGGGCGGGAAAGTCCATACCGTCAACGGGCCTAGTGTTGAAAAGGCTGGGGATTTAGCGAGCATATTGATGAATATCGAAGAGGGCGATGTTCTCTTCATCGACGAAATACACCGCTTGCCAAGAGTGGTTGAGGAAATTCTTTATTCGGTGATAGAGGATTTCACTTTGAGCATCGTTATCAATCGCGGCGAAGGGTCTTCAAGCGCCATCAATCTCGACATTCCTCCTTTCACTTTGGTCGGAGCCACCACCAGGGCAGGCGATTTGTCTCAGCCTTTGCGAACCCGCTTTGGGATTTCAGCGAAAATCGATTTTTATAGCAAAGAAGAACTTGCACAAATTGTTGAGCGCACATCGAAGGTTTTTGGAACTCCAATCTCGAGCCAGGCCGAAAATCTGATTGCCTCGAGAAGTAGGGGGACCCCGCGTATCGCTAATAGGCTTTACAAGCGGGTAAGGGATTTTGCCACTTATGAAAACAAAAACGAAATCGATGAGGAAATCACAATCAAATCCTTGAATGCCTTGAAAATAGATGATTTAGGCTTGGATGAAGTTGATATCAAATACCTTACCACGATCATCGATCGTTTCCATGGGGGACCTGTCGGGCTAGAAAGCATCGCTAGCGCGATTGGGGAAGAAATCACCAATCTCGAAGACGTCTATGAACCATATTTGGTGATGATTGGCCTTATCAATCGCACTCCGAGAGGGCGAACTGCCACCGAAAAAGCCTATGGCCATTTGAAAATCGCCCATCAAGGATCTCTCTTTTAGAAAAACATCTTCTTCTTTAGAAGAAAAGACTTCCTAAAATAGTCTCGTTGTTGTATTGTATTGCATGCGTACTCACGAGGCTTTTTTTCTATCGTGAGACTAGTTTTAGGAGGAATCTCCAATATGCGTCGTAAAATCGGATATTGTTTGTTGACCGGAAGCCTTATTTTGGCTGGTGCCGCGTTGCTAGGGCCAACAGTGGTCGGCTTAGACACTGACTTAACCTATGGTTCTGGACGTGATTTGGTTTTCAAAATTTCGGAAGCCGATACCACTTATGATGGCGTGAAAACGGAAAATTATGTGAAAAGCGATGACCCTGATGCCGTCAAACTCGTTTCGGAAGAATTCGAAGCCCGTTTGAAAACCTGGGGCGTTGAAGCAGAAGTTGTCAAGGAAGGATATGACACCATTCGCGTCAAGATCCGTTCCCCGCAAGACGATGACACCGAATATCGCTATATCGAAAATTACTTATCCTTCTCTGGTGGATCATTCACTTTCGGTGCTTCAATCGACAATACTGAGGATTATGAGAAGATCCGTAGCGATAAATGGTCTGACGCTTTCAAAGATCAAACCGCCCGCATTGAATACGTTTCAACTTCTGGAGGCGATGTTCCAGCGGTCGTAGTCCCTCTTCGCGATTCTGACGATATCCGCGGAACCGAAGGAAGTTTCAACACTTTGGTCAAATATTGCACCGACAACACCGTTGAAGCCAATGAATCAAGCAGCATCGAAGCGAAAAACTGCTATCTCGTTTTATGGGCCAATAAGCAAGAAGGTGACACTTACGAAAAAGCGAATAGTTCTTCTTCGAATTACGACGCGAACGTGAACAAACGCTTGATTTTTGCCGAACATGCCGCTCAAGCATGGTTTGAAGAAGACAATGAGGATGACGAATACACCGAATTCCAAATGATTCCTTCTAGCGCCGCCATCACTAGCGAAGGCTATGACTCTTCGAAAGCTGGGGCCGCTTATAAGGCTGCCTTCTTCTATATGAATATCCTTAATGCTTCTTCCTATAAGGATTTAGGCGTCAATGGGTATGATGTTACCTTCGCCTTTGAGACAAAAGTCAGCGCAACCGCTGAATCTCTCCTGAATTTCGGTTCTTGGAACGTCCATCCTAATTTCGGAGCGACTTTCATTGCCACGATCGTTACCTTAGGATTCTCTGCGGTGATTCTCGTTAGCTTATATCGAATGGGATCGTTAGCGATATTGTCGAATGTGGCCGTCGCGATTTTAGGAAGTTTGTTGCTCTTCTCATATTTCGGAGCTCAATTCGGGGTTGGGGCCTTGATCGGCTTGGCCTTGGCTGCCTTGATAACGGCTTTTGGCGGAATGTATTATTTTAGCAAAGTGAAAGAGCAGCTTTATCAAGGACGCTCTTTGAAAAAGAGTCATGAAGAAGCCATTAAGCGCGCTTTGTGGCCGACTATCGATGCCGGAATCATTGGCATTATCATCGGATTATGCGTCTATGGCTTTATCCCAAGCGTTGTCGGAAAAATGGGATTGACGCTGATATTAGGCTCTTTCTTTGGCACTTTGTCGAATCTCTTGTTGCTTAGATTGGAAGGGTATTTGTTAGCCAACGATAGCGATGTCGAAAAGAATGTTGGCAAGCTTTATAACGTCAAAGCTGAGAAGATTCCTAATCTTGCGAAAGAAGAAAAACCATCCTACTTTGGGGCTTTTGCTTCTAAAGACTTTGGAAAACACTCTAAGCCTATCGCAATTGTCTCTTCTATCTTATTAGTCGCTTCGATAATCGGCATCAGCGTCTTTACTGCCGTCAATGGCGGAAATGCCTATAACTACGCCAATGCCTATAACGACACAACCATATCCTATGTTGAATATCGGGTCAGCGAAGGGAGTTTCTTGCCTCTTTCTGATGAAGCGGATTTAGAAGACAAGGTCTTAGCCAATATTTATACGGTGACAACCGAGAACAACGAAAGCAAGGAAACAAAAATCGCTTATAGCGATGTGAACCTTGAAAGCAGCAGCGTTTATTACACCCAAGAAGAAAAGAAATTGAACGTCCATTATTTTTCGGTCGAGTGGAGCGATCATTATAATGTCGAAGAGAATTATGATTTCATCCTTAAATTCAATGGTGTTGAAACCAAAATCAACACGACTTTAAATACGGCTTTGTCCGAAGCGGTACATAATTTCATCGCTGAGGATTCCGTTCATATCACCACCGATAACGTCGTGGTGCAGGCTGGTCAGCCGACAACTGCCACCTTATGGTTAGGCTTAGGAGTTGGTTTATTGATAAGCATGGCTTATATGGCTATTCGCTACAAACTTTCCAGAGGTATAGCCACAGGCTTATTGGCCACTGGCGTGAGCCTTATTACCTTAGGGTTCTTCTCTTTGACGAGAATCGTTGCCACTCCATTGATTGCGATGTCCGCTATTGCTGGGGGCTTGATTGTCTTCTTACTTGCTATCTTCATCTTGGCTAAGGAGAAGGAATTAGCCAAAGACTCCCGCGAAAAAGACAAAGACTCCTTAAGCTTTAAGGCCCTATGCCTCACCAACGCCAATTCTCAAGCCGCCGAAAGCGTGATTGGATTCTCCTTCTTAAGCGCTTTTGCCTTCATTTGGTATATGGGCTTTATGCCTTCGACTTGGATGATGGTTTTCTTAGGGATAATCATCGCTGTTATCATCGCCGCGGTTATTGTTCTCACCTTATTGACCCCAAGCTCCATTTATTTGGCAAAGGGCCTATCCAGAGTCAATATCTCCTTAAAACCAAAGAAGAAAGAAACGTTTACCCCAACTGGAAGTGGGCATCGTAAGAAAGGCGAGCCAGAAGAAGCTATCTTCATCGGCATCAACGATTAATGTCTTCTTTTCTTGCAAAAATAAAAAATTATTACGATTTAGACGAGGAAGCTCTTAAAGCTAGACTTAAAGAGCCCTCGTTTTCGCTAATTCCGGACATAAGCGATTGCCCTTGCGTAAAAAAAGCCATCGCGAGATTGAAAGACGCCAAAGAAAAAGGCCAAAAAGTCATTATCTATGGCGATTATGATTTTGATGGTATCAGTGCCACTAGCATTATCCTTTTAGCCCTTAAAGAATTTGGCATCGAGGCTAAATATTATATCCCTAGCCGCTATAACGATGGCTATGGCTTAAATGAAGAAAACGTGAAAAGAATCAAAGAGGCCCACTATGATTTGATTTTCACGGTTGATAATGGCGTTGGTGCTTTAAAGGCTTTAGCGAAAGCCAAAGAGGCAGGCATTGATGTGATTGTCCTTGATCACCATTCTTACGTTGAAGAGCCTAAATCCATCGTTACTCTCATTCATCCAAAAACCGTTGGTCTTGATTCTCTAACGATATCCGCCGGATTCTTATCGTATCTATTTAGCGTCTCCCTTTCAGGCGAAAAAGACCCTTACTATTTTTTGCTAGGATCGACCTCCCTTTTAAGTGATTCAATGCCTTTGCTAGGCTATAATCATTACGCCACTAATTTAGCGATTTCGATTCTTAACGATAAAAGAAACAAAGAATATTTGCTTTTGAATTATAAAGAAAAATATTTTGCTTCTGATTTGCAAATGGCCATAATTCCGATGATTAACGCCATTGGAAGGATGGAAGAAAATAGCGAAGTCAACCGCACGGTGAGATTTTTCGTTTCCAACGATTTAAATGAAAAAGAAAAATTGGCCCATTATTTTTCCAAGGTGAACGAGGAAAGAAAAACTCTTACCGCCGAAGCAGAGAAAAATTTGGCTCCTGACTCAAACAAAAAATCTATTTTCGTTGTCACTGATCTGAAAGAAGGCCTCAATGGCTTACTTGCCAATAAAATCTTAGGGAAATACGATAAACCAGTCGCCGTTTTTTCGAAGTCCAAAAAAGATGAGAATATTTATGTTGGGAGCTTGCGAAGCAAAAAGGGGTTTGATGTCTTAGAGTTTTTGAATTCCTTGAGTTTTGAGCCTTCTAGCAAAGGCGGGCATTCTTATGCCGCAGGAGTGAGTCTGAAAAAAGAATATTTAAAGGCTTTTTCTATTGAATTTGAGATTTTTGCCGCCAATCATCCTTTGATTGAAGAAAAGAAAGAGCCGATAGTTCTCTTTAAAGATGAATGCCTTTACGAAAATTTCGAACTTTTAGAAAAGCTTGGACCATTCGGGAATTCCTTCGAAGAGCCCTATTTCTCTTTCAAGATTCCTTATAATGAGCTTTCTTATATCAAAGATGGAAGATATCTAAGCGTCAAAATAAACCAATTTTGCCGCCTTTTCTCCTTTAAAATCGGGAAAATCGACATTTCAGAATGCGAAAGCGTGACCTTCAAAGTCAAAGTCAATCCCAATTTCTACCAAGGAAGGCTCTCTTTTGATTTGCTTGCCGAAGAAATTTTGAAGGTAAATTAAGATAATGAGATAAAGACACGCTTTAGCGTGTATAATAATCGCTATGAGCGAAGATGAGAAAAAAGTATTAGTGCCAAATGGCGGATATCCGATGCATACCTTCCAAGATGTGAAGGATGTCTTTTATCCATACATCACAAATCCCAAAGACCGTCAGATGGTCGAAGAGGCTTACAATTTGGCTTCTATCAAACATGCAGGAGTAATAAGAAAATCCGGTGAGCCTTACATTCAGCATCCGATCGAAGTGGCTTATATTTTAGCGACATTGCAAGGCGGACCTGCCACCTTAGCGGCTGGCTTTTTGCATGATGTCGTCGAAGATACCGATACCACAGTCGATGATATCAAGGAGAAATTCGGTGAAGACGTCGCCTTTTTGGTCGATTCTTTGACTAAAATCCAACGCATGAAATTATCTCACAGGAGCGAAATTGACTTCGAAGCGGAAGACCATCGAAAAATCTTTTTAGGAATGGCTAAAGACGTTCGCGTCATTTTGGTAAAACTTGCCGACCGTTTGCACAATATGAGGACGCTTGACTCTTTGTCTAATGAAAGACAAAAAGCCTTGGCTCAGGAAACGCTTGACGTTTTCACTCCTATCGCACATCGACTCGGAATCTATGCGATTCAAAGTGAGCTCGAAGATCTTTCGCTAAAATACCTTGAACCAGAAAAATACGAGACTATCCTGCATCTTTTGAATGAGAAAGAGAAAAATCGCAAAGAATCTCTCGATAATCTGAAAAAGAAAGTGGCCGATACCCTTTTTGAGAAAAAAATCCCTTTCCGCATTGAATCGAGAGTGAAAAGCATTTTCTCAATTTATCGGAAAATGTACCTGAAACATCATGAATTCGATGAGATTTATGATGTTTTGGCGGTAAGAATCATCACGCAATCTGAGCTCAATTGCTATGAGATTCTTGGGATCATCCATAGTACTTACAAGCCAGTGCCCGGGAGATTCAAAGACTATATCGCTATGCCAAAGCCGAATATGTATCAATCTTTGCATACCACTATCGTGGCGGGGGATGGCAATATCTACGAAGTGCAGATCCGCACGGAAGAGATGGACGAGATCGCTGAAACCGGCGTTGCCGCCCATTGGCGTTACAAAGAAGGAAATCATTATAATGCCAAGCAAGAGCAGCAAGATATTGAAGAGAAACTGCATTGGTTTCGCGACTTTGTCACTTTGGGTGAAGAAAACGGAGATGACGCCAAAGGGTATTTGGCTGCGCTAAGCAATGACATCTTCAATGCCAATGTCTATGTTTTCACCCCTTTAGGGAAAGTCATCGATTTGCCTCAAGGTGGCACAATTCTAGACTTCGCTTATAAAATCCATACAAAAGTCGGCGATAGCGCCGTCGGAGCAATGGTCAACGGATCGTTTGTTCCTTTGAATACCGAGCTTAAGACAGGGGACGTTTGCGAAATCAAAACAAGCAAAAACGCCCCTGGCCCCAATGAAGGATGGCTGGATTTGGTAAAAACAACCAGCGCCAAAAATCACATTCGCAAATTTTTAAACGCCAAAAATCAGCAATTCCTCCAAGAAGAGAACGTTCGCAAAGGGAAAGAAAGCGCCATCGATTCCTTCAAAATGCAAGATATTGGCGAAGGGGAGATGGAAAAATATCTTTCTGATCCAAAGGTCTTGAATGAGTTTCATTGCAAGGACCTAGATGAATTATACGTTGCGATAGCAAGCAAAAACCCAGTTCCTGGCGCCATTATTGATTTCTTAAAATTAAGAAAGAAACCTAAAAAGCAGAAGGTCAATAAAAACGCGGGGAAAGGAAACGTCAATAGCCCTGTTTATATACCGGGAATCGATAACCTTGCCGTCGTCTTAGGAAAATGCTGTACCCCTGTGCCAGGAGATGATATCGTCGGATATGTTTCCAAAGGCAAAGGCATAATCGTCCATAGAGCCGATTGCCCGAATATCGCCACTGAGCAAAAACGCTTGATCCCTGTTTATTGGAAGGATGATGATGGCGGAAATGTCTACCCGGTCAATATCGAAATATACGGGAACGACCGTCCTGGTCTCATCAATGACATTTTGAATGCCTTAGCAACCAAAGGCATATCCGTCAGCGACATCAAAGGGCATCTTATCGTTCAGACGATGAATGACGTTGTCACAGTCACAATCTATGTTAAAAACGCCAGCCAAGTAAGAGAGGCATTCGCGGCGTTAAAAGGAGTTAAAAGCGTTTACTCTTGCGAACGCTTGACCCATTAAGGAGAGATTTATGGAATATCAGCCAATCAAAGGAACCCACGATATATTTGGCAAAGAAATGGAAGAATATCGTTATGTCACTGACGTTTTCAAAGCTGTCAGCGAACAATATGGATATCATGAGATTGCCACACCGACATTAGAATACACCGACGTTTTCTCTAGAGGAGCTGGTTCTAGCTCCGATATTGTCAGGAAAGAGATGTATACTTTTTTGGATAAGGGCAATCGCAGCGTCACGATGAGACCGGAATTCACCGCTGGGGTTATGCGCTCAATCGTCAGCAATAAGCTTTATGTCTCAATGGATTATCCAATCAAACTTTCTTATTGTGGGCCAGCTTTCCGCTATGAAAGGCCACAGCTAGGGAGATATCGGCAATTCAATCAATTCGGCGTGGAATCGGTGGGCATTGATTCGCCTTTGATGGATGCGGAGACGGTTTTACTTGCCTATCACTGTTTTTCAATGCTAGGTTTCAAAGATATTTCGTTAAAGGTCAATACCTTAGGCGACGATAACACTCGCAAAGCCTATCGCGAAGCTCTTAAAGGGTATTTCGCCAGCCGTATTGACGATATGTGCGAAGATTGCCATGCTCGCTTGGAATTAAATCCGATGCGAATTCTCGATTGCAAGGTTCCTTCCGATCAGGAAATTGCCAAAGGTGCTCCGAAACTCATGGATTTCTTAAGTTCGGAAAGCCGCGATAGATTCAATAAAACCTTAGCGATTCTATCAAGCTACGAAATCGACTATGAAATCGATGAGAATCTTGTGAGAGGACTTGATTACTATAGCGAAATCGTCTTTGAAGTCCATGCCAAAAGCAAAGACGGGAAAGACTATGGCGCTTTATGCGGTGGGGGACACTATGGCGGCCTTGTCAAAGAATTTGGCGGCCCAGATTTAGCAGGCGTTGGCTTTGCCGTCGGCGTTGAAAGAATAATGTCGATCATGGAAGAGCAAGGATTATTTGACCATCTTGATGATGGCTTGGATATTTACTTGATGCCTATCGGCGAAGATATGATTCCTACTTGCTTTGAATTCGCTAGCTCCATCAGAGTTCTTGGCTACTCCGTTGAAATGCCTTATTCCAACGCGAAAATGGGATCTTTGTTCAAAAAGGCTGAAAAGCGCAACGCGAAAGTCGCAATCATTTTGGGGCAAGATGAGCTCGATAAAGGGGTTGTCCAAGTCAAAAATCTCAAAACCAAAGAGCAAATCGAAGCAAATATCGAGTCCCTTGAAGTCACCTTGGACCATATTTTCGAAAGCTTTGAAGAAGACGAAGAATGCACTTGCGGATGCCACCATCATGAAGATGGGCATCATTGTTGCCATGATCATGATGAAGGAGAAGAGCGTCATTGCTGCCATGATGATGAAGGAGAAGAGCATCATTGCCATTGCCATGATTCAGAAAAATAAGAAGAGGTATATCTATGAATAGAACCAATTATAATGGGGAACTTCGTTTAAAAGACGTCGATAAAGAAGTGGAATTGGTCGGTTGGGTGGCCAACCGCAGAAATTTAGGCGCTATCGAATTTATTGATTTGCGCGATAACACTGGCATCGTTCAATTGACCATCACTGATTCTAGCAAAGTCCCTGACGTTCGCAATGAATATGTGATTCATGTCAAAGGCAAAGTCCAAAAGAAAGACAACCCGAACCCAAAATTAGCAACTGGCGAAATCGAGGTCCTCGTCAGCGAATTGGATGTCATCAACATTGCCGAGAACCCGCCTTTTATCATCGCGGAAAAAACCGATGCTTTGGAAGATACTAGACTCCAATACCGTTATTTGGACATTCGTCGTCCAAATATTCTAAGAAACTTGAAGACCAGAGCGAAAGTCTGTGAAATCACTCGTGAATATTTCAATGCCAATCGTTTCTTGGAGGTCGAGACCCCAATTTTGAATTTGGCCACTCCCGAAGGGGCTAGAGATTACATCGTTCCATCTAGATTGCACCATGGGTCTTTCTATGCCTTGCCGCAATCTCCGCAGCTTTTTAAGCAGCTTTTAATGATTGGCGGCGTTGAAAGATATTACCAAATCGCCCGTTGCTTCCGCGATGAGGATTTAAGAGCGGACCGTCAACCGGAATTCACCCAAATCGACGTGGAGACCTCTTTCTTAAACCAAGACGAGATTCTTTCTTTGGCTGAAGGCTTCTTGGCAAAATTATTCAAAGAAGTGGTGAATTATGACGTCAAACTTCCTTTAAGAAGAATGAATTACTGGGATGCCATGGATAATTACGGCTCCGATAAACCAGACACAAGATATGGCATTTTGCTCCATGATATCAAAGACATTATGGAGAAGAGCGAATTCGCCTCTTTCAAAAATCAAAATTACATCAAGGCAATCGTTATCCCAGGATACGCGGAAAAAGGAACGAGAAAAGTCCTGGACGCTTTGCAGTTAGAAGCCAAAAAATTCAATCTGAAAGGCGTGATGGCTTTGAAATTCGTCAATAATGAACTTGAAGGGTCTTTCACTAAATTCCTGAATGACGATCAAAAGAAGGCTTTGATTGGGAAATTGGATCTCAAAAATGATGACTACATTCTTTTTGCTTCAAGCGATTACCGCCGGGACATTGATTTCGGCTTAGGCGCTTTGAGAACCCGTTTTGCCAAAGAATTGGGACTTATCCAGCCTGGTACATATGATTTACTTTGGGTCGTCAATTTCCCAATGTTTGACAAAATCGAAGGAACTGAGAATTCTTATACCGCCGAACATCACCCATTCACCCGCCCTCGCGATGAGGATTTGAAATATCTTGACACCGATCCGGAGAAGATTCTTGCCTATGCTTATGACATTATTATCAATGGCTATGAAGCTGGCGGCGGAACTTTGCGCATCTATGATCACGATACGCAATGGAAGATCTTCTCAATCTTAGGACTGAGGGAAGAAGACATCGCTCGTAAATTCGGCTGGTTTATCGATGCCTTCAAGTATGGCGTTCCTCCCCATGGCGGTTTGGCTTTTGGGTTAGAGCGCTTATGTATGATTCTTTGCGGAACCGACAATATCAGAGACGTTATTGCCTTCCCAAAGAACTTACAAGCCGTAGACCCAATGTCAAAAGCCCCAGGACAAGTTTCCAAACAAGCTTTAGACGATGTTGGAATCGAAATTAAAAAAGAGTAGCACATTATATATTTTATATATAATGAAATTACTAATAAAAAACTAATAAAATACTAAGGAGTGTATTATGGCCTATCCAAAAACTTATGATGCGATCGATGCTTTGGCAGTGAAATCCTTAAGGGCATTGCTTTTGGATACCATCAATAAAGCCAATAGCGGACACCCTGGTATGGCACTTGACATCGCGCCGACGATGTACGTGCTTTATCGTGATTATCTGACCAATCTTCCGAATAAGGATTATTTTGATAGAGATAGATTCATTCTCTCTAGCGGTCATAATAGCGCGCTTTTATATTCTCTGCTTCATTTAGCGGGCTTTGATGTCACTTTGGATGACTTAAGGAACTTCCGGCAGCTAGATTCCAGAACGCCAGGTCACCCGGAATACGGGGTAACCTCTGGCGTTGAAGCGACCGCAGGCCCTTTGGGACAAGGAATAGGGCAAGCCGTGGGTTTCGCTCTTGCCAATGAAGCCATTGGTGCCCAATACAAAGAAGGCAAAAGACTTTCTAACCATTATACTTTCGTGTTATGCGGCGATGGTTGCCTGGAGGAAGGAATTTCTCAAGAAGCCATAAGTTTTGCTGGTTTACAGAAATTCGAGAAACTGATTTTGATATATGATCAAAATTTAGCGACTTTGGATGGGCCTACCTCAATATCAATGGTCGAAGATACAAGAAAACGCTTCGAAGCAAGCGGCTGGAGAACTTTGGAAGTAAAAGATGGAGAATCCCTTGAAGAGATTTCAAAAGCCCTTAAAAAAGCCAAGAAAAGCGATGGCAGGCCAACTATGATTCTTGTTCACACTGAAATCGGCTATGGCTCGCCTTTGCAAGGATCCCACAAATGCCATGGCTCGCCCTTAAACGAGGCTGATACTTTGAAGACAAAGGAATTCCTCGGATGCGTGAATGAGCCTTTCCAAATCGATGAAAGAGTTTATAAACGTTTCGAAGAGACTTTTATCTATCGTGGCAAAAAGGCCTATAACAAATATCGTAAGGATAACAAAGCCTATAAAGCATCTTACCCTGAAGAATATCAAAGATTCCTAAAAGCGCGAAAAGGAGATTTGAGCGAATACGTTCTTGAGATTCCAACTGATCTTAAAGAGAAGGATTCTTCAAGGAACGTAAGCGGAAAAATTATCGTCGCTCTCAATAAGAAAATCCCTTTCTTGATGGGGGGAAGCGCCGATGTGGCGGCATCGGTGAAAACATCAATCGGAGATGACCCAGGCTTTTCTAGCCTTCATCGTGAAGGCAGAAACATCAATTTCGGCATTCGCGAGTTTGGGATGGCTTGCATTCAAAATGGCGCTCTGCTCCATGGTGGTCTTCGCACATATGTCGGCTCTTTCTTCGTTTTTGCCGATTATATGCGCTCGGCGATTAGGATGTCTTCTTTGGAAAAAGTGCCCGCGATTTATCTGCTTAGCCATGATTCGCTTGCCGTTGGAGAGGATGGCCCAACCCACGAACCGATTGAGCAATTGGAGTCTTTGCGCGCTCAGCCGAATCTGAATGTCATTCGTCCCGCTGACGCCAGAGAAACTTACGCAGCGTGGAACATAGCCTTAAAAAGCTTAGACACCCCAACTTGCATCATCCTTTCCCGCCAGGATCTCCCTTTGCTTTCCTCTTCCAGCGAAGAAGGGGTCAATAATGGCGCCTATTTGGTCTATTCTAATGACAAACCGGAATTGGAAGTACTCTCTAGCGGCTCGGAAGTTGGATTGGCCATTTCTGCCGCTTTGCTTTTGAAGGAAGAAGGCATCAGCATTAACGTGATCAGCGTCCCCTCCTTTGAGTTATTCGAAAAAGCAAAAGAAAGCTATAAGAAAAAACTGTTCTCGCTGCCACGCGCTAAACGCGTCGGTATCGAAATGGGGAGCGGAACAAGTTTCTACAAATATTGCGATAATGTCTATGGCATGCATAGCTTTGGGGCTTCGGGAAAGGCTGATGCGGTTTTGGCGAAGTTCGGCTTTACGAAGAATTCCGTTGCAACTTATTTGAAATCCTTATTAAAATAAAATTATGAGATCTGGATACGTTGAAATTAATAATTACAAAAAATTGGGCGATATGGGCATCTCGCATCATGTTTTTGAGCATGTCGTCACCGCTGCCTGCAATCAAGTGAATGGAGTCGCTGGCTTAGGCAATAGCAAAAAGAAGAAAAATTCCGCGATTGAGCTATTTAGACCTGTGCACGCCACGATCAAAAAGAATGGCAAAGTCGAAATTCGCTTGGATGTTATCCTTCAAAAAGGCGTTGATGTCAAAAAAGTCTGCCAATCAATCGAAGACAATGTGACCAATTCCCTTCAAATGATGTGTGAGACGGTCCCCTTCAGCATTGAGATCAATGTCCGAGGAATCGCTTAAGATAAGTAAGAATGACCGCGAAAGCGGTTTTTCTTTTTTGGTGATTTTGATTTCTATTCTCTTCTCTATGAAATATGCTAGAATACCGAAGTTAAAAAAGGAAACAATTGTTCTATGGCTGAAATAAACGAACCTTCACGTAATCGACAACAAATCATGGCGATGGACGCCTTGTATGATGTTTTGACTTATATGCAAATGAATGAGGATGTCGACGTCGAAGCGATCATCAGCGGTCTTTCGGATTTGCCATATGAAGATTCCCCGATTTATGTCAAATCGATAGTTTTGGCAATGATTAGGCATTATAAAGAAGAAGTTGAACTTCTTGAAGCGAACATGATCAAATGGAAATTTTCGCGTTTGAACCGTGTCGAGCAAGCTATTTTGCTTCTTTCTCTTTCTCATTTCTTTTACGTTGATCCAGAAATCGACAAAGGAATCGTCATCAATGTGGCCGTTAATTTGGCAAAGAATTATTTAGACGGGAAAGACTATAAATTCGTCAATGCGATTTTGGATAAGGTATTAGTTCGTGAATAGCGAAAAGAATTATTTAACAGTTTCCGAATTCAATAAGATCGTCAAAGATAGCTTGGAATCTACTTTTCCTTATGCTTTGAGAGTAAGAGGAGAAATTTCTTCTTTCAAAGTCTACCCTACCGCAATCTATTTTGATATCAAAGACGACAAAAGCGTTTTAAGCTGCACCATGTGGGCATCAAGCTTCGGAAATCTTTCTTTTAAACCGAAAATTGGCGATTTGGTCGACTTGGAAGGAAAAATAAATGTTTACCAAGCGAGGGGACGCTACACATTTGTCGCCTATAGGATGAGTCCTTCAGGCTTAGGCGATGCCTTACTTAGGTTCGAGGAACTGAAAAAGAAACTCCAAAAAGAAGGTCTTTTCGATGAATCGAGAAAACGTCCGATTGCCCCCTTCCCGAAAAAGATAGGAATCATTAGTGCCAAAGACAGTGCCGCCTTGGCGGATTTGATTAAAAACATAAATGCAAGATACCCATTATGTGAGATATTGTTTTTTCCAAGCTTAGTCCAAGGCAATGAAGCAAGCAAATCCTTGATAAAGGCATTTCGAAAATCCCAAGAATACGATTTAGACACCTTGATCATTGCTAGAGGCGGCGGATCAAACGAGGATCTTAGCGCTTTCAATGATGAAATCTTAGTAAGAGAAATGGCTAATAGCAAAATGCCATTTATAAGTGCGGTTGGCCATGAGATAGATTATACCTTGATTGACTATGTTTCGGATCTGAGGGTCTCCACTCCAACAGGCGCCGCAGTTGCAGCGACCCCGAATATTGATGACATTATGATTTCGTTGTCAGATATGTCTGCTAGGATTACCAAGTCCTTAAATTCTAAAATCTCTGTCCTTGAAAGAAATTTCGAGCTAATAGCAAAACGTTCGTTTTTCTCGCATCCTGAGGATTTGTATAAAAACATAGAAGAGAAAATAAAAAACAGCAAAGAAAGGCTAAATAATTCAATGAAGTTTTTCTTGGATAAAACCGGAAAAGAAGTGGAATCGAATTCGAAACATTTAGAGGCGATAAGCCCGAAAGCGGTTCTCGCTAGGGGATATTCTCTTGCCATGAATGAAAACGGAAAAATTATACGTTCTAAAAAAGATCTAGCGGTCGGAAGTAAATTTAAAACTTATCTGAAAGATGGTATAATCATTTCCAAAGTTGAGGGGATAAAAGATGGAAAAGAATAAAGATACTTCTTTTAGCGAAAAACTCACGCGTTTAGAGGAGATAGTGAAAGACATAGAGAACGGAGATTGCTCTTTGGAGGATTCTTTGAAACTCTATGAAGAGGGAAATAAATTGATCAAAGAGATGTCACTTACTTTGGAAGAAGCGAAAAAGAAAGTGAAAGAATATCAGACAATCGAAGAATAAATAGTAAATAATTAGTAGATATTTAGTTGTTTCACAATGAGTAAAAATGTAGATAGAATCGAACTTAATAAGATAAATGATCCAAATATTGTAAAAACCTTGTCTTATGAGCAATTAAAGCTTCTTTGCGAAGATATAAGACATGAGATAATCTTAGAAACATCTATTTATGGCGGGCATTTATCGAGCAACCTTGGAGTTGTCGAATTGACGGTGGCGCTGCACCGCGTTTTCGTTTCCCCAAATGATAAAATCATTTTCGATGTTGGCCATCAATGCTACACAAATAAGATTTTGACCGGACGCTCTCTAAGCCATCTAAACGAAAAAGGATATACCAACGGTTTTCAAAACCGGAGCGAATCACCTTTCGATGTTTATGAAGCCGGGCATAGCTCGACTTCCTTAAGCGCCGCGGAAGGTTTTGCCATCGCTCGCGATCTGAAACATGAGAATTACGATGTGGTTGCCGTCATCGGCGACGCCTCCATTGTCAATGGCCTTGCTTTTGAAGCCTTGAATGACATCGGCTCCAGAAAGCATAAAGTGATCATTGTTTTAAATGATAACGAAATGAGCATTTCATCCCCTACTGGCGCTTTGGGGAAGATGTTTAGAAAGATTTCTTTCGGAAAGTTCTATAACGATTTCAAAAGGAATTTCAAAAAACAAATACTGACAAAGCACGGCTTTAAAAAGAAAATGGGCGATTTAGCTGGGTTCATCAAAGATAAATTCAGAAGTATCCTTGTCCCAAACACGATTTTCGACAATATGGGATTCCGTTACATCGGACCGGTTGACGGACATAACATCAAAGCGCTTGAAAAAGCTTTTAAAGAAGCCAAAAACACCGATAGGTCCGTGGTTATTCATGTTAGAACAATCAAAGGAAAAGGGTACGAATTCGCTGAAAACGATAAGCTTGGATACTGGCATGGCGTCACCCCGTTTGATATTTCCACCGGCAGACCTTTGAAAAACAATGGAGAACTCAATACATGGAGCCATCATATGGGTGATTTGACTCATCATGAGATGGGGGTTCATTCCGAGGCACATCTGATCGTTCCTGCGATGGTAAGAGGATCGGGGCTAGAAGCTATTTTCGATGATTTTCCTCAAAGAGCGATGGACGTTGGCATTGCTGAGGAGCATGCTCTCACGTTAGCGGGCGCGATGTCTCTTTCTGGCATTCATCCTATCGTGACCATTTATTCCACGTTTTTGCAAAGAGCGTATGATGAATTGCTTCATGACTGCGCAAGAATGAATACCGATATGACCTTACTCATCGATAGAGCTGGTTTAGTCGGCAAAAACGGCGCCACTCACCAAGGGCTTTACGATGAAAGCTTTTTGAAAAGCATCCCTAACGTCATTTTGGCGATGCCTTCGACTCTTGCTTCCGCGAAAAGCGTTTTGGATGAGTCTTTCGTAAAAGGACATGGTGTTTTTGGCATCCGTTACCCTCATTCTTTGATGAGCATAGAACAACAAAATTATATAGAAAAAGAAAAACTTAATTTTGGCGAGCCAATAATCAGAAAAGAGACGAAACAGTTTGGAGTCAACGTCGTTGCCGTAGGTCCTCTTGGCTTTGATCTATTCCAAAAAACCAAGGATTTGGATATCGGATTTATCGACCCTTTGTATTTGAATCCTGTATCCGATACTTTGGTTGAATCTTTGTTAAAGTCGAAGCATATAGTTATTTATGATCCATACGGGTCAAAGAACGGTTTTGCCGAATCGCTTGTCGCCAAAATAATGGAAAAAGGATATTTGGGTAAAATAAGCGTTTTGGCTGTCGGGGTGGAATTTGTCGAACACGCCTCAAATGAAGAGCAGCTTAAAATGTTCCACTTGGATCTTGATGAAGTCATATCTTTCATCAAAGACATTCTTTAGCAATTACTTAACATAACCTAATTTTCGAAATAAAATATCCTTATGTCGAAAATAATCGCTCACATTGATTTAAATGCTTTCTTTGCCACCGCGGAAGAAGCCCGAAACCCTTCTTTGAAAAATAAGCCGATCATTGTCGGCCATCCTGGAAGAAGAGGTGTAGTGAGCACCGCTAATTACGAGGCTAGAAAATACGGCGTTCACTCAGGAATGCCGACTTTCGAAGCTTTGTCTTTGTGCCCATCTTTAGTAATAGTTCCTTGCGATTTTGACTATTACGAAATGCTTTCAAATAGCTTTTTCACCTTTTTGAAACGAATCACTCCTTTGGTGGAACAAGCTTCCATTGACGAAGGATACTTGGATTTGACAGAGATTTTGTCAAAAGAGAAAGAACCGCTTAAATACCTTTTAGATCTTCAAAATGAATTATACCGGGAATTGGATCTAAAATGTTCAATTGGGGTGGCTCCGACTAAATTTCTCGCGAAAATGGCTTCGGATATGAAAAAGCCCATGGGGATCACAATTCTAAGGAAGAAAGACTTAGAATCTGTTTTATATCCTTTGCCGATCGATGATTTCTTCGGGATTGGCAAAAAGACCTCCCCATATCTTAAAAAGATTGGCATTCTGACCATCGGCGATTTAAAAAAGGCCATCGATAAAAATGAGAATGAAATCCGCAATATTTTCGGGAAATCATTCAATTACATCAATGATTCGGTGAATGGAAGAGGATCTGATGAGGTTGTTCCTATCCGAAATGATCCTAAAAGCATTGGAAGAAGCGAGACTTTCCCTTCCGATACGAATGATTTCGAAGAGATTTCTTATAAAATCTCCGAATTAGCCAGAGAAGTGACTAGCGCAGCGAAAAGAGAGGGCAAGAAAGGAAAAACGGTTTCTTTGGTAGTCAAAGACACGAATTTTCAAAGCCATGACAAAAGCGTCTCTTTTTCGATTGCTACCTTTGATTTCGATGACATCTATGACAAAGCAATCGAACTATATGAGAAGAATTTCTTAGGAATGGTAATCCGTCTTGTTGGGGTCACTCTTTCTAATCTAATCAACCCAAAAGACGAAATTGTCCAGATGTCTTTTTGGAATTATTCTAGTTTTGAGGAAATGGACAAAACAAAACTATTGATCAATGAATTCAATCGGCAAATGAAAAAAGATGTCCTTTTTAAAGCCAAGGAGCTCAAAAAATGAAACTCGATGTCGCGGAAAAAGCTTTTTATGATTATTTAAGGACGGAGAAATTCCTCTCCAATCAAAGCATTAAGAGCTATCAAGAGGATCTTAAAAAATTCCATAGTTATGATTTATTCAAGGAAAGAAAGAATGTTGAGGATTTGCTAAGCAGCGATTTGACTGATTTTATGGCTCTTCAAGCCAAAGACGGACTTAGCGTCACGACGATTTTAAGAAGATTAAGCAGCACAAGAAGCTTTTTTCTGTTTTTGAATGAAAGCGGGTTTGCTTCAATCGAAGTTCCTTCTATCGACGCTCCGAAAAAACCAAAAAACATCCCTTATGTCATAAGCGAAGAAAAGGTTGAAGCCTTATTAGATGCCCCTTCCTTATTGACTGACGCGGGAATCAGGGACAAAGCGATGCTTGAAGTCATGTATGCAAGCGGTCTTCGCGTCAGCGAGCTGATCAATCTGAAGATAAAAAACGTCAACACGATCAACCGGTTTCTTTTGATTGACGGCAAAGGTGATAAACAAAGAAGCGTTCCGATTTCAACTTTCGCTTTGAAATATCTCGAAAAATATCTCAATGGGCCGCGAAAAAGACTAAAAACTATCCACGATAAAGAATATCTTTTCTTAAATAGGTCTGGAAAAAGACTCAGTCGCGTGTATTTCTTTGAACAAGTGAAAAAATACGCCAAACAGGTCAATATCGAAGAGCCCATTTCCCCACACACATTGCGGCATTGCTTCGCGACGCATTTATTGGAAAGAGGCGCGGATTTGCGCGTTGTGCAGGAATTGCTTGGCCATAGCAAAATATCGACGACGGAAATCTATACCTCGGTTTCTTCTCAAAGAATCATCAGCGCCTACGACCAATATTCCAAACATAAGTAGTATAATATAGTTGACGATAAAAAATAGTTAGTATAATCTAACTAGCTTTATTAGGAGCGATTATGAAAAAATTCAAAAGAATCTTCCTCATTGTGGCCGATTCCGCGGGAATTGGCGAAGAGCCAGATGCTGCCTTATTTGGCGATTGCGGCACAAACACCTGGATTCATGCCGCTGCCTCAGTGAACGGAATCAATGTCCCGTTTATGGAAAAAATGGGAATCGGGCAATTAGCCGATATTCCTGGCGTTAAAAATATCTCCTTTCATCCGAATTCCTATTGTCTGAGACTAAGAGAGGCAAGTAACGGAAAAGACACGATGACGGGCCATTGGGAAATGATGGGGGTGAAAACCACCAAACCCTTCAAGACATTCACGGATAATGGCTTTCCAAAAGAACTTATTGATGAACTTGCAAAAAGAACTGGGCATAAAATCATCGGAAATTACGCCGCGAGCGGAACGGAAATCCTCAAGGTCTTAGGGGAAGAGCAAAAAAGAGATAATTCTTTGATTGTCTATACTTCCGCCGACAGCGTCCTCCAAATCGCCGCCCACGAAGAAACTACCGGCGTCGCAGAGCTTTATAGATGCTGCGAAATCGCACGTGAACTTTGCATGAAAGAAGAATGGAAAGTAGGCCGCATCATCGCAAGACCATTCATCGGCAAGGACAAAGATAATTTCAAAAGAACGTCAAATCGTCATGATTATGCCTTGAAGCCACCTTATGAAACGGATATGAACGTTTTGATGGATAATGGTTTCATGACTTCTTGCATTGGGAAAATCTCTGATATTTTCGATGGATATGGGGTCAGCAAAACTGTTCATACGATTTCTAATGAAGATGGCATGGATAAGACGATCGAACAATGCGAAAACGATGATTTTGAAGGATTATGCTTTGTGAATCTTGTGGAATTCGATAGCGAATACGGGCATCGTCGCAATCCTGTTGGCTATGCAAGATGCTTAGAAGCTTTCGATAAAAGGGTCGGAGAATTGATTGAAGTGATGAAAGACGATGATTTGCTATTGATCACTGCTGACCACGGAAACGATCCAACCCATACTGGCAGTGACCACACACGCGAAAAAGTGCCTTTGTTAGCCTATAGCAAATCTTTCAAGAATGGCCGTTACTTGGATGAAGAAAGTAACTTTGGCACAATCGGAGCGACGATATTAAAAAACTTCGGTTTAAATAAGCCATCTAATTTAATCGGTGATTCAATTGATTCGATCATTGAAGATAAATAAGCGAAAATAACAATATAAAGCCTGCTTATATAAAGTGGGCTTTTTATTAAATAAAATATAATGATCAAATTAGATTACTTATTCTTTAATATTCTAATTCTTGTATCAAAAAGAATAATCTGAATTGTTTATGATTTAAGGAATCTTCTTTTGTTGTCTCTTAGCTTAAATTTGGTTAGGTTTTATAAACGCTCTTTGGAAAGGACAAAAATAGTCAGCTATATTAATTTCAAAAAAAGAAAAACGTTAATATCCCTTTAAGAGTTAAGTCTCTTATCCATTGGCAAAAACATTGCATAAAAAAGATCTTTATAAATTCGATATAGAATAATTGTTTTTTAATTAGAACATTTGAAAATTAAGAATGTTCAAATGACTATTTTTTAGTAGTTTTGAAAATTAAGTGGAAAATCCTTAGTTTTCCACATTAATAAAAAATCATATGTTTATCAATAAATATAATAATATTGAAGATAACGCTTTTTC
>CAVAYV010000078.1:0-22909 GCA_963593015.1 bacterium
GTGTCACCACCAGTGTCACCACCAGTATCGCCGCCGGTATCTCCACCGGTATCTCCACCGGCATCGCCTGAGGAAGCTTTGGATTTACTAATCCAGACTTCTTTGCTGGCGTTAAAATAGACATCATATTTGCCCGCTTCGGTGATGACGATGTTATTTTGTTGACCAGCAGTCGCAAGACCTGCTAAACCAGTATGATAGCCAAACCAACCATTATCTTCGAAGTTAGTGACCTTAAACGCTTCGTCTTTCTTGAATTCAACGCCTAACTTCATTCCTAAATCAGTTGTGCCATCATTAAGATCCATTTGGATACCATCTTCTCTTCGCCAGCCGATTTCGCTAGAGACGATATAGTATTCAGATTTTTGCGTGCTTGGCGTGACTGGCGTTGGTTCAGACGAATCAACCCATTTGGCATATAGATCGTAATCCGTGGTTATAGCTGTATTAAAGTCGAATTCTCTGGATAAGCTTTCAGACAAATACCAGCCTCCGAAAGTGAAACCGTCTTTGGTTGGATCGGTAGGCTTACTAGCTTTTTCGCCTTCATTGACGCTTTGGGAAGCGACTTCGCTTCCGCCATTGCTATGGAAAGTTATCGTATAGACATTGACGTTGCTAGAGCTATCTGAGTTTGAGGAAGAAACGCTAGAAGAATCAGAAGATGAGCTAACGCCACTAGAACTAGATAAAGAACTTTCTTTAGAGCTTGATGAGGTTTTAGAAGAGTTAGCGGAGTTTGAAGTTGATGAAAGAGCGCTACTAAAGCTAGCGTCGCCTCCATTACAAGCGACCAAAAACATCGCGCTAAGAACAAAAATCGACCCGAATTTTAAATTCTTTTTCATAGAATTTCACCCTTTCTTTTTATTTTTCCAACACCAACGTTTCGAAGGTGTTGTCAATTCCAGTAGATTCATAGACCGTGTAGTTGCTATTGATATCTAGTCTTCCAGAAGAGCAATAAACCACTTTGTATTCTCCTTGCAAATCTAATGGTATCGAATTCACGCTTCCTTTGTTGCGACCTGAGGTTAAAACGAGCCTCGTTTTGCTTCCTTCTTTGGAATAGAAGCCCGCGCCGATAGCGCTACCTCCTAAGCAAATACTCGCTCCAGCATCAATATCAGTTTGGCTTCTTCCTAAGAATGAGCCATAAGATTCATTCCGCAATTCGATGATTTCCTTAAACTTTTCAAAATAGTTCAGATTATCGACTTTTCTTGACCAATCGAAGCCATTCACGGAATCACCATATTTATAAGAATTGCGAACTAGCCAGCAATCGTCATTGATTTTGATGCCATCCCCTTCAATCCAAGAGGAAGAGGAATTGCTCTTCTTTTGGTAAGATTCCACCAAGGTTTCGAAATATTCATCGTCGGAATAAATCCGCTTGCTTCTGAATATTTCCTCTCCTCCATGGATAAAGCCAATCCCTTGGCTCATCAAAGCGTTAGCTTGGCTTGCCAAAGCAGCGTTTTTGGCATTCACATTCTCTTTGTCGCAATTTGATACGCCATTAAGGAGATAATTCAATTGATCGTATAAGGTGTAATTATCATGACAGCTTAAATAATTGACCGTCATTGAGGCAGGAGTAGCTACTCCAGCGCTTTTTTGCCACCTATTCTCGCCAATCGCCCCAGTGCTGCTATTCCAGATTTCATCGTCGCTAGGAGATGAAGCATTCATGAAGCCGCCCGAAGGCACTACATCGCTATACAAAGTATTCCCTTTCATGCCATCGCGGTAGCAATCGTTGAAGGAACCAATAGCCCCTTTGCCATTATCTGTTAATTTTGCATAGATGTTATATGTCGTAGATGGGCTACTAGCGTGGCTACCTCCACCCGTCCAGCCTTCCCCATAGACAACGATTTCAGGATCGATATCATACAAAGCGTCTTTGACTTCCCGCATGGTGTCGGTTTCGAGTACGCCCATAAGGTCGAATCGGAAGCCTTTTATTTTGTATTCAGAAGCCCACCACTTCACCGAATTCACAATATAGCGGGATACCATCACTCTTGAACTGTTTACAGTGTTCGCGCATCCTGTGTCATCGATCAAGGTGCCATCATCGTTATATCTGAAATAATAACGGGGGCAAGTATAAGAGAAAGGATGGCTCGAGACGCTTGAAACGTGATTATAGACCACATCCATGATGATTCTGATATCAGAATCCGCGTAATTCTTAACTAGATTTTTGAATTCTTTGATTCGAGAGGTGGAACTATATGGATCAGAAGAATATGACCCTTCTAAGCAATTATAGTTAAGAGGGTTATAGCCCCAGTTGTAGCTTGGCTTAAGAAGATTTCCGTCTTTATCCGTCAAGGTTCTTTCATCGTTATCTTGATCGAAGATCGGCAAAATCTGAATGGCGTTGACGCCTAGCTCTTTGATATGATCGAAACCGGTTTTGACACCATTATAGCCAGTGCCAGATTCCGCAAAAGCGTTATAAGTTCCTCTTTCATTCCCTTTTCTCGATTTCCAGGTCGCATGAGAAGTCAAATCACGAATATGAATCTCATAAGGAGTCAATTCGTTTGGAGAAGACAATTTGCTATATTTTACGTTTTCCCAACCGCTAGGATTGGTTTTGGAGAAATCGACAATCGCGCTTCTTAGCCCATTGATGCCGCACGCAGTGGCATATGGGTCAGGAGAGTCGATATACCAGCCATTATAATAAAGGCGATAGGCATAGAAATAGCCACTGCAATCGCCTTTGACCGTAACGCGATACACTCCATGCCCGTCATAACGCATTGATTCTGTCTTGCTCACAAAGTCATTTCGGTAATCGCCGCCACTCAAATCTTGGGATTTAGGGGTTCCCATATCATAGAACAAAAGATCGACTTTTGTGGAAATCGGACTCCATACGGCAAAGGAAGATCTTTCCTGAGAATAGGTAACTCCTAAATCATCGCCGTCATAGGTATAATCGGAGATGAATTTTTCGGTATCGTAGAGTTTTTCAAAAGAGGCGGATTTGGTTTTCGTCTTTTCCGGAGCGTCTTCGAAATGACCCACTAATTCATAAGTCAAAGTAGGTTTGACTTCAAAGCTCTTACCTGACTTGACATAGGCTAAAGTTGTAAGATCAATGGAGAATTCGCTCTTATTTGGGCTATCTTCATAAACCAAATAATTGTCTAATTTCGCTTCGGTCACGGCTACTTTTTGATTGGCAAAGTTCGAATCCAATACATAAAGAGAATAAGAAACGCATTTGCCAGTGCAAGTGACTGCCAAAGTCTTCCAATCCTTTTCAATATAAGCGCTATAGAAGCGATATCCTAAAGCATCGGTTTTATGATAATAGGTGAAGTAATTGCCTCCGCCTTCATCTGTAGCATAAACATTAATCCTTTTTCTCCCATCTTCCAAAATATCGACTTCGCCGTTTTGTAAGAAATCAGACAAAGTGATTTTGATATCGCTGCTTTGGCCATCCCATGTTCCTGGGAATTTGATGATGAAATAAAAGTCATCAGTCACTTTTCCTTGAAATACGGATGAAGATAAATCCATATCTTTGTAGTAGCCATATCCATCTTCTTTGCCATCCCAAGAATATTCCGTGCCGTTTACTCCAGTTATCCAGCAATAAATGGCTTTGCTAGCCTCAGTGCCACCATCATCATGAAAATAGATGCGGACGATTCCGTCAAAAACCCCATCTTCCTCATCCGTAGATGAGTCATCATCGCTTTTAGAAGAAGAGGAGGCAAGGGATGATCCATCAGAGGTAGAACTTTGGTTAGAAAAACCGTTAGAAGAAGAGTTTCCATTACAGGAAACCAAGGTAAATAAGAACGTTGGTAGTAATATTAAGGCGATTTTGTTTTTCATATCTTTACCTCACTAAGCGATTACGGCTTTATAAAGAGAGCCGCCCAAAGAACTTGTCTGGAAATTATTGCTATTCCAATCTTCGTATCTTGAAAAATACCGATAATCATTAATATTTCCTGGGCTAACATATTTATCTTCTGTTCCTTCTTTATATTGGAAATAAGTTGCGCTGTTCCAAACTATAGAACTATTTGTCTTACTACTGGACCAATTGTTCTTAACGTTTGTCTCGAAATCAGAGGAGGGATTAATTCTATAAAAAGTCCCACCAGAATACCCATAAGGGACGCTTGTTCTATAGCAATTGCTCAAAAGCGAATAGCTCTCTAATTTATACGGTTTAGTATCAAGAGAATTGCCACTCGCTTCCATGACAAAATAAGCATTAGTTTGATCCCAATACGTTGTGTTTAAGTTAAGGTAAATATATTTTTCGAGCGAAATGGTTTTCTTGGTTGTTCCTAAATCAGAAACCTTTAATCTTTCAGTAGTGGCGTTCTTATTCTGATTTCCGAATGTAATATAGGTTTTGGAAGAGGCATATTTTGTGGCGTCCAACGTGAAAGTGTGCGAAGCGCCATTAGAAACTGGCAAGATAGAATCATCATTCCCTTTGGAGACATAGATTTTACAATTGCTATCTAAAAAGAAAGAATAATACCCACTACAACCGGATTTAATCTTTATATTGCCACCATTATTCTCCAAATAATCATATGTGGCGCCTAAATCGTTATATCCATACCAATTACCATTAAAATTCGTGATTTTAATCTCGTTACCTTCTTCAAGATATATATTCGCTCCCATAGCCAAATCGGTACTGTTTGAAGGATTTTTGGTTAATAAAGTAGAGGAAAATTGGCTCCAGCTAGCAAAAGATCCCGTGATCCAATAAGTAACATAATCGGGGTTATTTTCTTCTACAAAGCATTTTGGCGAAGCGTAAATGGAATTCTCATCATTCAAAGTAAGGTCAAAAGTGAGGCTAGAGGAATTATCGTTAGCGTCAAAAGATAGACAAAAATCACCAGTCAAAGCAAGTTCAAACGAATCTTGGCTAAAAACCGTCTTTCCATAGTTATCGGTTATTTTATAAGTGTAATTGCCACCACTTGATACTTTAGGAGAGTAAGAATAAGTCAAGTCAGACTCAGAGTCCTTATTTAAGGCGACAGGGTTATTATCATTCCAAAACAAGTAATAATCAGCGTCGCCGATCTTAGAAAGAGCGGCGCTTATGGCAATATCCATCTTCGAGGCGCCATTCGAGTTTAGAAAGGTCGCCAATGAATTGCTAAACGAGATGCAAGTAAGCCCTAAAAGCAAAAAAGAAGCCGGCAACAAAATCTTTTTACTAGTTTTCATTTCGTTATCTCCTTCAGCTTTCGTTTCGCTTTTATCTTTATTTTTGTTTTCGTTTTCCTAGGTTTTGCGTCCTTTGAAAAATGTATGCGATATATCTTTTTCCTAGGGATATTGGTGCTTTGCTTATTAATATCATTCTCATTAACGATAGGGAATTGAGTTTCTTCAACCGTTTGATCAGCGTCTATGACTTCCATCTCGTTTTTTGATGCCAAAGCTTCTTTTTTATCTTTCTTCAAAGAAAGCAAAAACAAAGTTCCCGCCACTAGGAAGATAGAGAAGAACAAGGCCACAAGGAAATACCCGCTTTGTAAAAAGAGAACGAAATGGCCTACTTTCGGAATCACGTTAAACACTTTGCCTTTGCATAAGGAGAAGGCAAATGGGGCATCGTCTAAATTATTCGAGTCACCTCTTGTGACTAAATATTTAATGCCATTGCTTTCGTATTTGTCGATGACCCTATGGCAAATAAGGTTGCCAGATTCAACATGAAGCACCACGTCATAGATTTCGATATCTTCATAGCTCGTCTCTTTAGCTATGATGATGGAATCTTTCTCGATACGCTTCATGGAATCAGTAAGATAATCATTCTCAGGATTCTTATTTTCCATCGAGCCAGAGACAATAACCGAGGTCCTATAACCAAAAAAAGAGCAGCTATAGTTCGTATGGCTATCGATGACATTAGTAACAGCGTATGAAACGCAGAAGAGGGCGAGAGCCCATAAGAGCATCTCGCCGACTAGAGAGAGTAATCTAATTTTTCTCTTCCGTTTCTTCATATCGAATCAATCAAAATAACAATTATTCAGATTTAGTCTCTTCAAGACCAACATAGAAGCCTTGCTTATTATTATCGGAGCTATACGTCTCATCTCTCGTATAGTAAATATGATAATTCTTATCTTTATCTAAGGTTGCGTTACCATCAGCTACTGCGGCTCCAGAGTCAGCTTCGACACCTCGACAATAAATCCATCCATTATCGTTAAGTACAGTTTCACTTGAATCGAATATTTTGATTTTCGAAAAGCCTTTAAGAAGCCTATATTCCCACTCGACTTTTTCAGTAGAGCCCGTCGCATTGATATTAGGAACCATCTGATAGTCCGCTAAATCTTTCCAATCAGAAAGATCGCCACGAACATAAGCGGTTGGTTTCAAAATAGATTCGAAATCGGAATAAACTTTTTTGACACCACTCTCATCTGCATTATTATCATCATAAGCATCTCCCCAATTGAGGGTTACCTTATACGCATTTGTGATTTCTGCCCAATCAGGGAAATTAGTTTCTGTAAAAACACCCGAGAAATCAATCGTGATCACACAATAGATACTTGAAGCATCAACCGCGGTGTCGATATATTTGGTGACTGAAGTATAACTTTCGCCAATGGTTTGAGTATCGTTGGACGTAGAGGAGTAGGTGGTTTCAAAGAAATCGCTCATTCTATGCGCGGCAAAATAAGTTCCATCTTTATACCCCTTTAACTGTGCAGAGACTTTTGCGCCTTTAGCAGCGAGTTTATTTTTAATATCGACCGTGACGCTGAATCTCCCTAAAGCGCTATTCTGAGGTGAGGTGGTCTTAGTCTCTCCATATTCAAAAGAAAGAGGAACCTTGATATAAACTTTGTTTTGATCTGGGCTTAATTTGGTATTTCCTAATTCTTTATCGTCTCCAAGACTCTCATCAGAGTAAGTTTTGATCGCGCCAAACTTATAAGTAACGGTATCGCTTGAGTCGGTATGACTTGCGACGCTTCCAATGCCAATTGAGAATTCACTGCCATTAGTTGCGTTTACGTACAAAGCGTAGGCGCTGCTAAAGGAAGCAACAACGCCAGAAGTTAAGGCGATTCCTAGAAGGATTTTATTTTTCTTATTCATTTTTCATTACCTCCTATGCCGCAGCGCTTGAACTGCTATTTTCTGAAGCGGCTTCAAAACTTTGAGAGATAGTTAAGCTTCCGCCGAAATCATAAGTTGAGGAATCGGAAACGGCGCTCCCATCCCATAAGAACTCCAATGTGTAATAAACCGTTGTCGTGCCACCCTTAGCGACGTCAAAAGACGCGACATATTGTTTTGTATCGGTGCTCATGCTTAAAGTGGAAATAGCGGTAGTTGCTACGCTACTTGTTGAATAGCTTTCTTCCTTATAGATAGAAACCTTAAAGCCTGGAAGCTCAGTCGCCTTTTGGCTTTGAGATGCATCAGCCTCAAGCGTTGCCAATTTGAATGTCACACTGACCGTCCCAGAGACGCTTGCGCTAGTTTTTGGAGCAACGACCACGCAACGATATTGTGGATCATTGGCCTTTAAGTCCTTTACCTCGGTTGTTGCCGCGGTATTTTGGGTCTCATCTCCCCAATAAAGGTAGACCGCTCCGTCTGTGTCATTGCCGTTGACACTTGATGTGGTGGCATCTTTGCGAGTCAAGGCGAGAGTGGTCCCTACCCCTCCCACTAAGCCAAGCAATGCTAAGCCAAGTAATACCTTTTGATGTTTTTTCATTAAAAAACTCCTTTCTTTTGGTATTAAAATTTTGCGCTGTAAGCGCTTTCCTGATTAAAAGTATACCTATATATATATATATATATCAAGCGGTTATTTTTATAATTTTTAACAATTTTGGCTGATTTTCCTTCGAATTTATCGGGATTAAAAAACAAACGTAAAATTTTAAAAACAAAAAAGCTCCCTCTTTTATTGGTGGGGCTTATAAGTAGATTCACTTGATATATATGGGGCATTCGTTTTTCGAGAAATAATGGATGGCGAATGAGCAGCTCGCTTTGATATGAAGGTTATTTCTTTTTGCATATCCGATCACTTCTTCAACTAGTTTCTTTCCGATACCTTGTCCTTTTAAGGATTCGTCCACAAAGGTATGGGTAATAATAATTGTGTTTTCGGTTATAAAGGGGAAAACGATTTCTGCGAGCAATTTCTCGTTTTCGTAATATTTGATGCTTTCATCGTTACGTATGATAGTCATAGACTGATCTCCTTTTGCTCTTATTCTACTTTATATATAAAAAGATATTGGATTTATGCTTTGTTAGTCTCTTCAATAAAAAAGTCAAATTCTTTTTCGTAGGTTTTAGGATCAGTCAAATAGCTTGAAGCGTGACTTGCTTTGGGGATAGGGACGAATTTATGTTTGCCTTTACAGGCTTTGTCATTTTGCTCACTCATAGAAAAGGGGACGAAATTATCCTCTTCCCCATGAAAAAACAAAATCGGATACAAAGATTTTGAAACTGTCTTCAAACTGGAATATTTGAAGATATTCCGTTTCAGAACAAAGGAATTGAAAAGGCATACTGAAAAAGAGGCAAATCTTGATTTTGCTATGTGCCTAATAATCGCGTAGGTTGAGGTATAGCCGCAGTCAGCGATGATTCCTTTGACGTTTTCCATTTCGCTAGAGGCATCCAAAAGAACGCTATTGGAGCCCATAGAAACGCCATGGAGGTATATATTCACATTATGATTATAGATTTCGTTTATCTTAAAGACCCACAAACGGATGTTTTCGCTTTCGTATATTCCAAAGCCAGAATGTTTGCCTTCGCTATTCCCATTCCCTTCGTGATCAATCGCAAATAAATCATAATGCTTGAGCTGAAAGCTATTGAATAAAGCGGCGTCATTGTCACCTGAGCTTAAATGCCCATGGCTAAATAAGATAACCGTTGGTTTACGAGAATTGATTTGATTTGCGCTTCTTCTTAGTTCGCCATAAAGCTTCTTATGGCGCTTATTCGTCACATGATATTCTTCAAATGGGATGCTTTTATATTCTTTGTAATATTCTTTCACTTCTAAAGGGAAAAGAAATTTCTCATTAGGAACATCCAAAAGGCAATAAGGCTCTTTTGGCCTTTTGTAAACGAGCCTATATCCGATGATGCCTAGAATGGTTATTGCGGTAATTACAATTCCAAGCAAGGAAGCTATGACGATTAAAGCGATTTTCATAAAGGAATTATAAATAAAGGAGAGCGTAAAAACACGGATAAGGTTAGCATAGATCTCTTCTGACACTCATTTTTTGGAAGTCGCTACAAAAGCCTACCTTCAAAAATGCAAATTATCAAATTAAAAATACCCCTTAATCATGATGCTTCGATTTGAGGCATTTCATTGTTTCTTTTTCTCGATAATCGTCAAACCTTTATCCGTTTGCAAAACGATGCTATTCGCTTTGACGGAATGAGTCAAATAAACGTCTCCTCCGATTATGGAGTTTTCTCCAATAACTGTGTCACCGCCGAATATCGCGGCATTGGAATATATGGTGACATTATCTTCCACACTTGGATGTCTTTTATTGCCAGCGAGCTTCCTTCCTTTGCTTAAGGACAAAGCCCCTAAAGTGACGCCTTGGTATATTTTGACGTTATTGCCGATAATCGCGGTTTCCCCAATGACGATTCCAGTCCCGTGGTCAATGAAGAAATAATCCCCGATTATGGCACCTGGGTTAATGTCGATCCCAGTATTTTTATGGGCAGCTTCAGAAATATAGCGAGCAATCAGCAGAAGATCACGAACATAGAATTCATGGGCAATCCGATAATCCAAGATGGCTTTGAAGCCAGGGTACATCAAAACGATCTGCTGTTTGGATAAAGAGGCTGGGTCGCCTTCGAGAATCGCCACTAAAGTCGTATTGATTGATCGTCTAATCTCGCCTAAGGAATCTAAAAAAGCAAGGGAAGTTTTTTCATCTACGATCTTTTGCAAAGACATTCTGACGCTTTCATATTGTTTTTCTAAAGCGCTTTTACGATAATCGGGATGTCGATAATCAAACGTCAGCAAATCTTCGCAGCCTAGCAAGAAATCATCGATGATATCTTCGTTGAAATTTGAAATATCTTCGTCTTTCTCAAATTCTTTTTCTAATTTTTCTAAACTCATACGCTTCTTAAAATAATCCTTCTACAGATAAATATCTTTCTCCATTATCCGGCAAAATGGTAACGATTGTTTTATGGGGGAACTCTTTAGCGAGTTTGATTGAAGCAGCGACATTCGCGCCAGAGGATATGCCAACGAATAACCCTTCTAGTTTAGCGATCTCTCTGGTTAGCTTGTAAGCTTCATCGTCACTTACTGTCATCACTTTGTCAACAAACGATAAATCAAGCACTTCAGGCTTGAATCCGGCCCCAATCCCTTGGATCTTATGAGGTCCTTTCTTTCCTTCGCTCACAAATGGTGAGCCTTCTGGCTCCACACCTACCGCATAAAGGGAAGGCTTCTTTTCTTTTAAGTATCTGCTGGTACCAGTCAAAGTTCCTCCAGTCCCAAAGGAGGAAACGAAAATATCCACTTCTCCTTCTGTTTGATTATAGATTTCAGGGCCAGTGCTTTTATAATGCGCAAGAGCATTATTCTTGTTAGCGAATTGCAAAGGCATAAAGGAATTTTTGATTTCTTCATGAAGCTTTTCCGCCTCATTGACGCAAGCGGCCATCCCGCCTTCTTTTACTAACCTGCACTCAGCGCCAAAGGCCTTCATCATTTTAATTCTTTCAATGGAGCAATTGCTTGGCATAAAAAGAATGACTTTCATTCCTAAAGACGCCCCAATCGCCGCTAAACCAATGCCAGTGTTGCCACTCGTTGGCTCGATAATCAAGGTATCCTTATTGATTTTTCCTTCTTTTAAGGCTTCACCAAGCATCTCTTTGGCGATTCTGTCTTTAATCGATCCAGTAGGATTGTTCCTTTCCACTTTTGCGTATATTGGGCTATCCAAATTGTATTTCTCTTCGATTTTCTTAAGCCTCACTAGCGGAGTGTTTCCGATTAAGTCTAATGTTGAGCATTCTTTAATGGCCATATTTTTCACTCCTTCTTATCTATTAGATTTCCGCCAAATTAGTATATCACGAGGGAAGATTGCCAATGCGCTTAAGTAACGAAAAACAATAAAAAAGACCTCTTAATGTCGAATCAAGAGATCAATCGTTTCAATGCCTAAAGTATGCTATTTTGAGACGATTTTAGAACACCGTATTCAAACTGTGTTTATATTTTTGTCGAATCGTGTCGTTTTTTAGCACCATTTATCAGCATTTGAAAATATCGATATTATCGATAAAAATGGTTAAATTCAGAAGGAAATTTTATTTGATAAAAATAGTAAGATTAGCGCCAACCACTTGTAATCGTGTAAAATTTTAGCATCTATAAATCTTTCCAAGTTTTCTAATTATAGGAAAATTAAACAAAATCATTAATGAAAGCTTGATGGGTGATTTTATTGTTTTCTTAAATGCATTTGCACCCTATTAAAAATTTTTCCAGCAATATTTTTTCATGAATTCTAATATTTCACCATTATCTCTATCTTCATAATAAGTAACTAACATTTTCTTAAATTCAGGAACTTTACTCTCTGGAATAACCAACAATCCCGCTCCTTTTGAAATTAAAAAATGGTTAGCAAATATTACTGAAGCTCTTTTATTTCCATCATTAAAAATTTGAGTTTTCATGCAATATAAACAAAGCTCAATTGCCATATTAACTGGTTCATTATTTTTATTTAATGTTTTCTCAATCTTTTCTTTGATGACATTTTCTATTGGTAACGGTGGAAGATAAGATGTTCCTCCAATTGTTGCAGGAACACATCTAATTCTACCACCATAAGTATAAAATCCCTCATTCACAAGACTAGCTATATAACAAAGGAGTGAGTAACTTGATTTAAATCCCACTACATCTTTATCCATAATAAATTCCCAAGCATGTTTTAAATTTAATATTTTTTGCACATCCGTTGGGGTCATTCCACTAACTTTTCCATTTTCAATAATTGTTTCGGTTTCAGGAAACGTAGTAGCAATGCCTTCAAGTATAGCCTGATCATATATATTTGATTTCATATTGGCTCTAGCAAAATCAATATTTAACAAGACTCTAGAAGATAATTCTTGTTCGATATAACCTAACTTTACTAATTCATTATTTATTTTTCTAATTTGCTTCTTATATTCTTTCCTATCTTTTAATAATCAAGAAATTGAAGCAAAAAGTTCATCGGAATATAAATCAACATAAGTAGATGTATTACGACCTAAAATACGTTTTCTAATATAAATATATTTTTTCCCATCTCTATCCTTTATTTCAATGGAGCCGTCATAGGGAATCAAATTTAATCTTGCATTAATTTCCGCTCTTTGTTCTAGTAACGTTTGAATTTGCAAATATTGATTATCTATATTAATCTCTCATTTAGGGTGAATTTTCATGATATTTATATTAATTTGCACCCCAAAAGTCAAATCGTGTAAGGAAAATATCGAATAAAAACAGCAATAATTTTTAGCCTTATCATCAAAGTAGAGCCATTTTATATAAAAACAAAAAGACATCTTGTGTTTTAGCACAAAATGTCTGTTTTCCTAAATGGTGCCCGAAGCCGGACTCGAACCGGCACATCCTCATCAGATATTGGATTTTGAGTCCAACGCGTCTACCATTTCACCATTCGGGCAATCGCTTTTTTAAAAGCGAAATGAATTATAAAGATTGTTCATCGTTTTTTCAAGAACAATAACTTAAGTATCGAATATTATTAATAAAGAGGCTTATATTTGGCAAGAATAGCCTCATCATTCAATGATTCCACGCTTAATAGTTTCAATTGAGTCAAAGGTTTGTCGTGACTTAAGCCATCGAACACGGAAACCTCTCCTTTTCTGCCATCAATCCCAGAACCGATAACCATAATGATCTCATCAATGAGCTTTTTGTCTAAAAACGCCGCGTTGATATGGCCACCCCCAACGATCGCGGCTCTCTCTATTTTGAATTCCTCATACATGATTTTTGAGGCACTTTCAAAATCAACGCGCTTATCACCTGTAGCAATCCAGGAAATATTCAAAGAATCAAGATAATCCAAATATTCTTTTGAGACCTCGCTAGAAGCAATGATAAGCAATGGAGATTCATCAATAGATCCTTTTTCCCAAAGCAAAGTCCCTTTTGTATCGATAATAACATCGTATCCTTTTGCCATTTTGTTGATTTTGAAGGCGGTTTTGCCAAGTTTTTCGTTTTTTACTGGCACGAATTTTCCTTTTTTGGCCATTTCGATTTCGGCAGTGACTCTACCAGAAATTCTTGTTGGGACATTTAAAGAATCCAGGATCGGATAATAGTAATCAGTCCCTTTCAAATGTTCAGTCATCGGGCAATCGATTCTCCCGTCAAGAGACATAATCATGTAGCAAATATAATATGGTCTATTCATTTTTGATTTCCTTTATCGGTGTAGTTTACCCTCTAAAGTAAACTTTAGGTCAATAGAAAACTATTTTGAATTTCCGAAAATATTCATACGAAAATAGTAGAATTCTAAAAAACGTTTATTAGAATAAACGCGCAATGAATATTTTACGCAAATTCAGGAAATTATTCGATCCAGTTGATCTTACTAGCGGCAGCATCACAAAAAGCCTTTTGACCTTTTTGATACCGATTGTCTTATCGATGCTTTTTCAGCAATTTTACACTTTGACAGACGCAATGATTGTCGGGCAGACTTTAAGCGAGCCAGAGGTTGCGGGAATCAATAGCACCACCGCTTTGGTCTATTTGGTTCTCCAATTTGGCATTGGCGCAACGGCGGGATTCTCGGTTGTCATCTCCGAAAAAATCGGAATGAAGGACAAAGATGGCGTGACTCGCAGCTATTTTTGCCAAATTGTCCTTTGTGTTGTTTTATCTTTGCTTTTGACTGGCATTGGCATTGCCTGCATCAATCCTTTGCTTAACGTAATTGGCATTTATGAATCTAGTAGCGACGCTTTGATGCAAGCGGAATACGAAGCCGCCTATACATACTTATTAATTATCTATGCAGGGGCGATTGCTCAGGTTCTCTACAACATGATCGTTGCCGTTTTAAGGGCAATGGGCGATTCTTTTACCCCGTTTTTGTTTTTGGTCGGTGGGACGATTCTTAATGTGGTTCTTGATTTGCTTTTTATAATGGCTTTCCATTGGGGTGTGGCGGGAAGTGCCATTGCTACCGTCATTTCCCAAGGCTTAGCGGCGCTCGGGGCGATGTTTTATGGTTTTAAAAAATATGATGCTTTGCGAATCCATAAAAAAGACATGAAATTCGACTGGATGTTCTATCTCCACCATTTATACAATGGCTTACCTTTGGGCTTCCAATTCAGCGTTTTGGAGGTCGGCATCATCATTATGCAAGCGGCAGTCATAGCATTCGACGTCACCGCAACTGGCGCAATGGTGAGCGGACTACCAGCTCAGATGGGATATGGGGCAGGCTGCAAAGTCGTCAATTTGCTGATGACGATATTAAACGGCTTAGGCACGGCAATGCTCTCATTCTCTAGCCAAAATCTTGGGGCGGGAAACTATAAGCGCATCAAGAAAGGCCTTTGGCTCTCTTTGGCGATTGGCACCATCTTCTATTTGTTCTGCCTTGTCGTTGGATTATGCGTCACGATCAATGGCGCCTATCAATATATCTTCTTAAACGGCGATAAGATAAATTCCGAATCAATCAGATATGGCAATATCTATATTTACGTCTCGATTCCTTGTTTCTTCATCTTGATGGTTCTCTTTATTTTCAGAAACCTTTTGCAAGGCCTCCAAAAGCCTTTATGGCCTTTCTTAAGCGGGGTTGGGGAGCTAGTCGCAAGAAGCCTTATTTGCTTATATCTGCCAGCCGTCTTCAATGGCGGACCAATCAATAACGAGGCCTCTTCTTTGGCTTTTGGGGTGGTTTCGGCCGCGGATCCCGCCGCTTGGATATTCAATGTCCTAGTCTCCTTAGGGCCAGTCATCTATTATTTGCGGAAATATACCTTATTAGAAAAGCAAAAAGAAAGCGAAGCGAAGTCATTGTCTCGCGAAGCTTAAAAAGGATCCCGATATTCCCAAGATCCTTTCTTTTTTTATTTAGAGCATCTTTCTTTGATAAAAGAGGCTAGCATCTCCGCGATTTCTTTGATGTCAGCGTTTGTGGTGTTTATCATCATATCGTAGTTTTTGCGCTCACCCCAAGCTTGGCCGGTATAAAATTCGTAATACTTCTTGCGCTTCTTATCGATCTTTTTTATGTTTTTGATAATTTCTTTATCAGTGAGATTGCTATCGGATTTCTCTCTTTTCTTGCAACGATCGACTTTTTGCGCCATGTCAGCATAAACGAAAATCCTAATTGGGTGATCATCCTTTAAAATGAAGTCCGCGCATCTCCCGATGATGACGCAGCTCGACTTATGGGCCATATCTTTGATGATGTCAGACTGAGCCCTAAAAACATCGATAGATTGCTCAAAATGAGGATCGCTTACCGGAGCCCAGGTATTTCCATAATGGATTGGGAATAAAGGAACGGGACGATTCTCCGAAACTTCTTCGATATATTCTTTGGAGAATGGGGTCTTATGCTCAATCTCAAGAATGATTTCCTTATCGTAATAGGCAATGCCCAATATGTCAGCGAGACGTCTTCCAAGTTCACGTCCCCCACTGCCGAATTCACGACCGATAGTAATAACGTAGCTCATATGTTTACCTCTTTAGATAAAGATAAACCTTTTTTGAGTTTTCGGCTAAATTTTTTTGCTTTTTTAATTCTTTTTCAAACTGGTGTATTTGAGGTTTAAACAAACAAAAAAGATGCTTAATTGCATCTAGAGTAAAGATATGGTGCGCCCGAGCGGATTCGAACCGCTGACCTCAAGCTTCGGAGGCTTGCGCTCTATCCAACTGAGCTACGGGTGCATTGGTGCACTGGACGAGACTTGAACTCGCACCGGTTTCCCGACTGGCTTCTGAGACCAGCGCGTATACCATTCCGCCACCAGTGCAACTAGGAAAGTATATTCTTACTCTTTTAAAAAGTCGATAACCCGTTTCCAGACAAACGGATTAATCTCTCTGGCCTTCTTTATGTCCATATGCTCTGTTTTCTCATCGGCTCCTTCTTTGCTACTTCTACGAATGAAGGAATTGGTGTATTCTTCGGCTTTACGAGTGAAAAGAGGCTCATGCTCGCTTCCTTCCACAAAGAAAAATTCAATATTCCCTTTATTTCCCACTTCTTTTTTTAAATATTGTCCATTCAAATTGAATGGAACAATATTGTCTTTGCTGCCTTGGATATATAAAACCGGCTTTGAAGTTTCTTTTAGGAAAGTCAAGGCATCGATATCTTGCTTTCTTCCAAACGCAATTCGATAGGCATATTTCGAAAGCCATCTCAAATAAGGGTTATTAAGATCCTTCACATTTGTTTTGATAATTCCAGTTGGTCTAATAAAACCTGCCACGGAAATAACTTTTTCGATTTTGTATTCTTCTTTAAGCGCGCATAAAGAGGCGTATCCTCCCCAAGAATGCCCCATGGCGTAGCGTTTTAGCCCTTTGGCTTTTGCATCAGTTTCCAAATAACTGAAAAAAGCTTCTTCATCAATTGGGGGATGGCCTAAAGAAACATAGCTAGCGCCTTCGCTTTGCATACAGCCTAAATTGTCATAGGCATATACCAAATATCCTTCCTTAGCCAAAAGGGAAATCTCTTTTAAATAGGCATTCCTTCCAGCCCCAACGCCATGGAAAAATACAATTAGACCCTTATAAGCATCTTTTTTCACGTAGTAGCGGCTTCCAGACAATTTGTATTTATCACTATAAAAAGAAAAGGGTTCTTCTTCGATTCCTAAAGACGAAGAAGTGAAATAGGGCAAAGATGGCGATCCATCAAATCTTCTATTCCCGTATTTTCTAAAAGCGATGATCAGATAAAGCAAAATCATTTTCTTCTACCAAACAATAAATTATAAATAGCTTTCAAAGGCCTTTTGTTGGCTAAGGCCAGAATGCATAACGCAACTTTGTCCTTGACCCCATTATTGAACATCATCCGTAAGCTTGTCGTCAAAAGCATCTCATCGGTCTTTGAATCGTCTTCCTCTATCTTAAATCCTTCCTCTAATCGCCCTTTTGCGGCTTTAAGCATTATCTTTCCAACCAAGGTTTTTTGTAAATCCAATAGCAACGAATCAAAGCTATAGGGTTTTATTTCGCTCGGCTTAGGTATCTTTTTCCCTATCAATCTCTCGAATTCTTCGTCTGATGGATTCAAAGGGATCGATTTTGAGAAATTAAAGTAGCTTAGCAATGATTCATCTTTTGGGGTCAATATATCAACCGACTCAATATAAAGAATTTCGCTAAGTATTATCTCTTCTGATGATGAAGCCACTTCAATTTCATATTCGCCATTTTCCAATAAGAAGCGATCTTGCTTGATATCGAATATTTTTAAATAGTCTTTTGGAATGGAAATAACAATTTCTTTTTCTTCGTGAGGCTGAAGAGCGACCTTAGCAAACCCTTTGAGCTCTCGAAGTGGCCGATAAGTCTTTGAGTCCTTCTTTGAAACGTAAACTTGAACCACTTCTTTCCCATAGACTTTGCCGACATTAGAAACGTTTACTCTGATATCTATCTTCTTTTCTTTCTTAGTGACTTTCAAAGAAGAATACCGGAACTTCGTATAGCTAAGGCCAAAGCCAAAAGGGAACAAAGGCTGAATGTCGGCTTTTTGATAATACCGATATCCGACGAAAATCGATTCTTTGTATAAGGAATAAAACCTATTTCCAGGATATTCGTCATAAAAGGGCACGTCTTTGTAGGAGGTAGGCCAGCTTTCGGCGAGTTTGCCACTTGGGTTAACCTTTCCAAATAACGTATCGTTTAAAGCATCGGCGAAGGCTTCACCCCCTAAATATGTGAGTAGCAACCCTTTGATGTCATTAATAAAAGGGAGTTCTACTGGTGCCCCTAAAGAAAGGATAACGATCACATTGCTATTCACCTTGGTTATTTCCTTTGCCAAATTCAGTTGCTCAAGGGGGAGAGACATCGTTTCTCTATCTAGCCCTTCGCATTCAAAAACGTCTGGCAAGCCCAAAAACAATAGGCATTTCTGGCTATTTTTTGCAAGTTCTATCGCTTGTTTGTGTTTCTCCTCGCTTAAATCTTTCTTATTTAAAGAATAGCCTTCTTCAAAAGGAATATCAGGGTGCAATTCGGTAAACGATTTAATAATCGCTGGTTTGACCCTGCTTGAGCCTGATCCTTGATAACGGATATTTTTTGCCAAAGATCCGATAATGCAGCAACCGTTGAAGTTATCTAATGGGAGAATATCATCTTCGTTTTTTAATAGGACGAAAGACTCTTCGGCGATTGTTTTGGCAACTTCATATCCTTTTTTAAAACTAAAGGAAGGATCTTTATCGCTTTTACGGTATTTCTTCTTAAGGCAAAGGGCGATTGAGTTTATGGCGCTTCTTTTAAAAGACTCTCGATCGATTCTTTTCTCTTTCAAAGCTTTGAGGAAATCTTTCGACCTGTCATTAAAGCCAGGCATTTCTATGTCAAGCCCGCTTTCGTGGGAGCGGATCGGATCATTAATGGCGCCCCAATCGCTCATGACCAATCCTTGATAGTTCCAATCATCTCTTAATTTTTTAGTGAGCAAGAAGCAATCATCTGAAGCGTAGACGCCATTGATTTTATTATATGAGCACATTATGCCATCAGGCTTCGAATCTTTGATAGCGATCTCGAATTGCCTCAAATAAATTTCATTCAAGGCTCTTTTATCAATCTCGCTGCTGCAGTTATAACGGTATTTTTCCTGTGAATTGCAGGCAAAATGCTTAAGGCAGCTTGATACGCCTTCGTTTTGGAGAGCTTTTATGAATGAAGAAGCCATTATCCCCGCTAAAATGGGGTCTTCTGACAAATATTCAAAATTTCTGCCGCATAATGGGTTTCTTTTGATATTCACTCCTGGCCCTAAAACCATATCAGTATTGGCTTCTTTTGCCTCACTAGCTAAGGCTTTGGCGTATCTAGCCTCTAATTCAGGATCAAAGGAGCAAGCAATTAAAGAAGGGGATGGAAAGCAAGTCGCTTTACCGTCTTTATATTTGCTATCGCCATCATCTTCGAAAGCAAGCCTTAAACCAGAAGGTCCATCATGCATAGCGAAGCGAGGGATATCTAATCTTTCATTGCCTTTAAGATGCCACGCCCCATCTCCAAACAAAAAATAAGCACGTTCTTCATCGTTCATCGCCTCATACAGCGATTCGGCCTCTTTTTTTATTTCTTCAGAACTTTTCATTGAATAAATCAGTCATTAAAGACGCTAGAGATCACTTCATCGGAGAATTCATCATTCATGGTTCTGCTTTCACTTTCATTTAAGGAAGCACGTAAAATCTCTTCTTTCAGAACGCAAGTCAAGACATCGATAGCCAAATTCTCGTAGCCATCATTATTGATGATCAAATCAGCGTAGTTGCTGGATGGGCGGACGATTTCCTCATACATTGGCTGAACGGTTGAAAAATATTGGTTAACGATATTCTCAAAACTTCTTCCGCGTTCTTTTTTATCGCGGATCATACGCCTTAAGAAACGTCTTTCCGATCCGGCGGAAATAAAGACTCTAAGGTCGCCTAAATTTCGAATCTCCTTATCTACAAGGGACATTATTCCCTCAACTAAAACTATCTTCTTTGGCACGACTTCCTCGATTTTGTCGCTTCGAGTCAAGGTGACAAAATCATAGACAGGCTTTTCGATCGTCTCTCCTCTTTTTAAGGCAGCGATTTGTTTGCGCATCAAAGGCCAATCAAAAGCTTTCGGATGGTCATAGTTCACTTTGTAACGGTCCGCTAAAGGAATATTAGCCTGATCTTTGTAATAATCGTCCAAAGCAATGCGAGTCACATTGTCTTCCCCAAGTCTTTTCAAAACCGCACTAGTAACATAGCTTTTGCCACTAGAGGATCCGCCACCGACTAAAATTATTCTTGCCATAATTACTTCCTAACCGGGTAATTATTGTACCATACTCTAACCGAGTATCGCGATTTATAGTTGTTTATCAAACAAAAAAAGCTTCCTTTCGGAAGCAATCTTTCTAGATGGTGGAGCGTAAGAGGATCGAACTCTCGACCTCCTCCATGCCATGGAGGCGCTCTCCCAGCTGAGCTAACGCCCCATCTAGCGCCTTAAGCGCAAGAAGAATAATAAAGATATAGGTCTTTTTTGTCAATGATTTTTGAAAAGAAATCAAAGAATATCATTCGTCATCTTTAGCTTCATCGACTATATCCTTGTTTTGCCTCTTATTATCGATATATTTGTCGATTCCACTTGAGAGACCACAGAAAGATGGAATAAAGAGGAACATCGCCCAAGTCGGATGCCAGGTATTGGTGAGAAAGCCTACCAAAAGATAGGCTCCGACAGTCAATAAAATCATCGCGCCATTAAGATCAGAAATTTTCTTGTTATAGGCGCATTCGAAGATGCTATCCATTATAGGGATCAGGAAATAAGCGATCCAGCCGCATTTCCAAACTAAGTTATTTTGATACGATCCATAAAGATAGCCAAAAGTGAGGTATAAAACCGTGATAAGAACAAATAGCACGCTTGATAGTATGCCTGCAAGCAAAGGAGCCGCTAAATTGAATTTGAAATGACGTTTGGATTCTTTGCTAGCAAAATCGCTTGTAACTTTCTCAGCCTTGGTTTCTTCAGACTTTTCGGTTTCCTCACCTTCTTTTTTCTCCGAATCTATCAAAATCAATTCGTCGAGGCTGATATTATAGAGTTTGGCGAGTTCGATTAAATTATCGGTATCAGGCGAAGCCTCCCCTCTTTCCCATTTTGAGATGGCTTGGCGAGAAACATTAAGTTTTGAAGCAAGCTCTTCTTGAGTGTATCCATGCTCTTTCCTTAATTTAGTAAGTTTATTTGCTAATTCAATAGTCATAAAAGTAATCTCGCTACGCCTATATTAAATAAAAAGAGCGGCTGCTACTCAAGAAAGTTTGCTTTCCATTAAAAGGAAACCATTAGTTGCGGAAAATAAAAAACTGGCGCGCCTGAGCCGATTCGAACGGCTGACCCTTTCCTTAGGAGGGAAATGCTCTGTCCAGCTGAGCTACAGGCGCAACAGCTTTGAAATTATATCACAAGATTATTCTTTGGCGCGTTTATTATTTATAAACTCGCAGAACCAACCAATAACTAAGACAATGCAGAAAATAGAGGAAGAAATACCTGCTGTCAAGGTTCTAATATCGAGATTGTTGTAAGCGAAATGGTTATATATCGCAAAAATGATTTCGATAACGCCGATTGCTAAGCACAAAACCGCGAAAACATTGAAAAATTTATGGAAGCGTCCTCTTCCGGTATATTCTGATATCGCGGCAAAACCTACAAAGATCATAAAAGACGCGCCGATAAGAGTCGTGATGATTGCGGCGGTTAATTCGGAATTGGCCTTCAGTTCGCCAGAGGTAAACATTTTAATCCCGTAAATCAAAGAAGAACCGCCAACGCCGATATAGCCAGCCCCAGCAACCAATAAGCAGTATTTGGAAATTTTGCTAAGATGAGTTTCTTCAGCCCACCTTCCAAAAGTGGTGGAAGAATCTTCGCAAATCAAGGTATTTCCATCTTTATCGAGAATCGAAATGGAATTAACACGCCTTTTCAGTCTCATCGTGCGAATCTTTTCTTCGCTAGGAGATAAGAAGATGATGGTGACCGATTCCCAAAGGAAGACCCAACCTATGATATCAATGAATTCCACCATCGTTTTCGTATAACTATCTTCAGCTTCGCCAAACCAGCCACACGCATCTCCGACATTCATAAAGATCAAAAATAGTAAGCCGGCGACGATAAGCATGGCGATCTTTAGCCACTTGCTCTTTGTCTCTTTGTGGACGCTATAATGGGAAAGCTCCACCGCATCATTGAAGGATTCAAGGACCGTTTCTGGAGAATGTCCCTCTAAATCATTGATTTGAAGTTTGACATTAGTTTTGTAATCCGTTGGAACTCTTCCAATGACTTCGGAGACGCGGTCGACGATATCGTGGCTCACTTCAGGATGATTTTCCGCAGCGTAATCGTCGGTGAACAAATCGCTTGCCTGATCATATCCAAGTTTGATGTCGACGGTCTGTTTTTCTTCATCGACATCGTAATACTTTTTCAAAAGCTCAACTTGGCGAGCTTTGACTGGGCTATAAAGGCCTTTGTTTTTCTTTTTGTTTTCCATGACAAAATTTTACTACTTTCGAACTTAATTTAAATTCATTTTATTCAAAAGTTAATTAATTAGTTCTAAAAAACAAAATCCCTGCAAATTCATTTTATTTTCATAAATATTGCAAATTTGGGGATTTTTCGTTGACAATCGAAAACATTTAAAATTGAACAAAAATTATACTTGATATTTAATTATCTGTTTTCTTTTACCTACCCATTTTTAGGCATTGAAAATATCGTCATTGAGATATAATTTCTTTTTTAGTCTTTTATTAGTTGTGCTAGAAGAAGGAAAGCTTTCAAAAAAGATCCAAGTTGGCCTTAAGCACACCGATTTTTCGCTTAGTTCCAACTGGATTTACCATCGATATAGAGCATTCATAACAGTTTTATTTATTCTAAAGAATAAAAAGGCATGGTGATGCCTTCGAATCGCTTATATCAAACCACGCTTGCAAGGAATTGAAGGTAACC
>CAVAYV010000079.1:0-5234 GCA_963593015.1 bacterium
CAAAAGCTCCATATGGGCCTAGATGAAAAAGGGAGATTAATCTCTTCTTATGCGGAAACTAGAGGCGAAAGCTATTATTTCTCAAACAAAAAAGCCTTGGTCATCAATGATTATGACTATTCTTTATCGCTTTTGGAATTCCCTTCTGAAAGCGACAAATCCTTATTCCGCTTCAAAATCGAAAACGCCGATTTCCCTTACGAAGAGCTAAGCGATGAATTCGCGAAATACATCACCCCTTTGTTAAGCAAGGATGTCAATATCGATGAACGCTTCAAAGAGAAGCACCCTAATAGCGATTCTTCGATCAATTTCTATCTGGATTATCTTGATTCCGAGGTTTTGGATTGCCGAACCGTCTATAAAATCGGGCATGAGAATGTCTCCAAAGAGGAGTTTTTAAGGGCTTTGGAGATCAATAAGATCCGTTATGAGAGATTTTGTAACTCTTTAGAAGCCCTTTCTTTATTAGAATCAGGGATCATCAAAGACCAAAACATCATCGTTGACGTTTTAGGGGCCAATTTCGACGAGCTAAGAAAAAGTGCGAATCTTTATATCTCGGAAAATCTCTCCAAACTAAGCAAAAAGAGCCTTTCCACTCTTCAAATTAACGCCAAAAGCAACGAAGACTGGTTCTCTTTGGATGTAACCTCAAACGATTATAAAAAAGAAGAGCTATTGGAAATCTTCAATGCCTATAAAAAAGGGAAGAAATTCATTAAACTGAACGATTCGTTTTTGATGCTTGATTCCTTGAATGAAGAAACAAAAGAGCTTTTAAATGATTTTTCTTACGATGATTTCGGGAAAAAGCTCCCTTTAAGCGAGGCTTTGAAACTGAACCGCGATATCTATAAAAACGTCTCTTTGTCCGATAAGCTCAAAACGATGTTCGCTGATTTATCCTCTTATAAGAAGGAATCTTTGGCCTGCTTGGATCCAAAGATATTAAGCACCCTAAGGGAATATCAAAAAGACGGGGTGAGGTGGCTACTTGCCCATGATAAATATGGTTTAGGCGGCATTTTGGCCGACGAGATGGGGTTAGGGAAGACACTTGAAACCATCGCTTTCTTGAACGGAAGGAAGATCGATAAGCCGATTTTGATCGTTTCCCCGAAATCGCTAATCTATAACTGGGAGAATGAATTCCATAAATTCGACCCTAAGCGCGTTGTTAGCGTCATAAACGGAAACGCCACCGAGAGAGATCGCGATATTCATAGAATGAAGCATAGCAAAGAAGATGCTTTCATCATCTCTTATGACACTTTGCGGAATGATTCCGAAAAGCTTTCAAAGATCAGCTTTTCCTATCTATTTTTGGATGAAGGGCAATATATCGCTAATGCCATGGCTAAAAAAAGCAAGGCTGTCAAAAGCATTTCTTCCGATCACCGCTTCGTTTTGACTGGGACCCCAATCCAAAATAACCTGATGGATTTATGGAGCATTTTCGATTTCCTCCATCCTGGCTATTTCCCAAGCTATAAAGATTTCAAGGCGGAATATGGGGGATATGAGTTTGCCGATGAGGTGAGCGAAAACAAGTTGCGGGCCAAAATCGCGCCGTTTTATCTGAAAAGAAGAAAAAACGAGGTCTTGAAAGAATTACCTATGAAAGAAGAAAGGGAACTCTTCGTCACTTTGGGCGATGAGCAAAGAAAGATCTATGAATCTTATCTTTTGGCGGCACGAAACGCCTTAAAAGGGAGCGAAGACAAAAAGAAAAAAGACCTTGGCAAAAACAAAATCGCCGTTTTGGCCGCTTTGACGAGACTAAGGCAAATCGTTGTCGACCCTTCGGTGTTCTTAGAGGATGCGCCTTTGGGCGAAAAAATCCTTTTCCTCACTTCGCAGATTCAAGAAGCGATCGAAGAAGGGCATAAGATTTTGGTTTTCTCGAGTTTCGTCAAATGCCTTTTCCATCTTGAGGAGAATTTGAAGAATTGCGGGATAAAGGCCTCGATGATTTACGGGGACACTAGCGCCAGTGAAAGAATCGCTTTATCGAATGATTTCAATAGCAAGGAAGAGGTCAAAGTCATGCTTGTTTCCTTGAAGGCTGGCGGAACGGGCTTGAATTTGGTTGGGGCTGACATCGTTTACCATCTTGACCCTTGGTGGAATTTAGCTAGCGAAGAGCAAGCTAGCGACCGTGCCCACAGAATCGGACAGAAAAAGAAAGTGACGATTTATAAGCTGATCGCCAAAAACACGATCGAGGAGAAAGTGCTGAATCTTCAGAAAAAGAAGAAAGATTTATCAAAGATCCTCGAAAATAATGAAGGACTCTTCAATGATGTGATGACTGACGAAGATATTGAATATTTGCTGATGTAAGAAAAAACTCCTAATAGGCAAAGGGGTAATTTCCTATTAGGAGCCGTGGGCTTTCGCCTCCAAGTATTATATCCATCGATGATAAAAACACCAAAAGGATTTTTATCATTTTTAAGATTTTGTATGGTTATTGAACTAATCGAGTATTTTTTCTCTTTGCCTTCCGCGATGATGTCACGACTGATTTTAGCATTTCTGCTCTCTACCTTTTTCCTTTCCTAAGTCTTATAATGAAATTCTAAAGGTGAGAAGGTTATGGATGAAGCGATAATTAACATGATTTATAGTATCGGCGGAGGCTGGGGGATGGCCTTATATGTCCTTGTCACAACCTTTATAGCCGGTTTGCTATCGATATTCATCGGAATCGAGCGCGAAGCGAAAGGGCAGGCGGCAGGCTTAAGGACCCATGTCTTATTAAGCGTTGGCTGCGCTTTGATGATGTGCATCTCCATTTGGGGGATCGGCTTAGCCCAAGGGGCAAGCGCCGCAGATTGGACCACCTTACGGGAATTATTGAATTACGATACCTCGCGCGTCGCTGCCGGAATCATCGCTGCTACCGGTTTTTTATCGGCAGGAACGATCATTAAAACCGGCTTATCAGTCAGAGGCTTGACCACCGCCGCTACCTTATGGATCTGCACTGGCATTGGCATGGCTTGCGGATGTGGGTTTATTTTAGAAGCCATCATCGTGACTTTGGTCACAATGCTCTTCTTATACGGGCTTGCCTATGTTGAAAAAGTACTTTATAAGCGCTCCCCAAGCGTTCATATAATCGTGGCTAAAAACGTCCCGATTCTCAAAGAGGTCCACGAAGTCGCCGGAGAAAACCAATTGATCATCAAAAACATCAAAACGATGGCGACGACTTATGGAGAAAGCAAAGAAGCGATAGACGTCAAAATCTATTTCGCTTTCGATTCAAGGCTTGAGAGCATCCGCGAATTCACCAGAGTCTTCTCCTCTAACCCTGACGTCTATTCGATTTATTCTAAATTCCTCGATGAGCAAAAAACCGAATAAAGAAAGAATTTTATGGAATATAGTTACATAATTGATGAAAAAGACCTCGAAATGGTGCTTTTGAAAGCGAAAGAAGAAAGGGTTAACTTGACTAAAAAAGAAGATTTTAGGAAAGACAAGCATTCTTCTTTGCCTTGGCTATTGATGCCAATCATGAATGGCAAAAAAATTGTGCTATCTTTCTCTAGCGATCTCAAAGACGCTTTTTTGAAGGCCAATGAAGCGAGAAGCCAGTATCTTAAGAAAATGGAAAAAGCCAAAAAAGAATTTCGGAGAGGAAACCTTATGGCTTTCTTTGGGGCGATCGTCGTTTTGCTTTGCTTGGCCGTTTCTTTTTTCGCCATTAGTTTAGGGATGAATAAAGGCGCCATCTATTATGCCTTATTCGTTTGTAGCGCCGCTTTGCTCGCCTTGACCGTTTATTTGATAAGAATAGGCGGAGAGGCTCACGCCAAAGGAAGAGAATACGCGCGAAACGCGAAGCTTTTTCTAAAATAGACCAAAAGAATTCCGATTTTTAAAAAATACCTTGAATTTAGTTTTGTAAGCGCTATCATTTAGTCAATAACTTAAGAACATTACACCTCCTTTGTTCTTAAGGTAATAAAGTTTAATTCATAAGGTTTCCTCGAGCCTTATGGGCTATTGTTTCTCTTAGTAGCTCCTTTCCCTAAGAGAGAACCGGAGATCCGTGAAGTGAAATTGTCCATGCTTCCGGATCTCTTTTCATTTTCTCTTTTCTTTTTACCGCAATCGATTAAACTAATTCCAGATAAAAACCGAGGTTAATTATGAAATCACCAAAATGGCTCGAAAATGCCGTCTTTTATGAAATCTACCCACAATCTTTCTTTGATAGCAATGGTGATGGCATCGGGGATCTTAATGGCATCAGCAAGAAACTTGATTACATCAAAAACACCGGCTTCAACGCTTTGTGGATAAATCCGATCTATGAATCCACTTTCTTTGATGGCGGATACGATGTCACTGACTATAAGAAGATAGCGGCTAGATATGGCGGAAACGCCGCGTTTATTCGCTTATTAAAAAAATGCAAAGAAAAAGGAATCCGCGTTTTGCTTGATTTGGTCCCTGGGCATACCGCTTTAAACCACAAATGGTTCTTAGAATCTCAAAAGGCAAAGAAAAACGAATATTCCTCCCGTTATATTTGGAACAAGAACGTTTGGGATTGCGACAACAATTTCAATTGGATCAGAGGCTTCTCCGAAAGAAATGGCGGAGCAATGGTCAATTTCTTCTCGATCCAGCCAAAGCTTAACTATGGCTTTGAGACCATTTTGCACAAAGAATACGAAGAGCCGGTAGAAGGGGAAGGCCCCCAAGGAACGATCAATGCGATGATCGACATCATCCGATATTACTTAGATTTGGGGATTGATGGCTTTAGGGTCGATATGGCGGGCTGGCTAGTGGCTAGAGATCCCAAAGGAGAAGGCACTAAAAAAGTGTGGAAGCAAATCTTTGGCGAAATCAAAAAAGATTACCCTGAAAGCGCCTTTGTCTCTGAATGGGCGGAGCCAAGTAGGTCACTAGAGGCGGGCTTTGATATGGATTTTTTGCTCCAGGACATGCATTTTGACACCTTTGGCTTATTAACCCGTTACGAAAAGCCCTTCTTCCGTTATAAGGAAAAAGAATTTACCGCGCCGAAATTCTTCGATATCGTCTCTCCTTTGCTAGAATTCGCGGTAAGCCATGGCCATTATTTGGCTATGCTATCGGGAAATCACGACACTGAGCGGTTAGCGAGCTGGCTTAGCCAAGAAGAAGCGCTCCTCTATTATGCTTTTATGCTCACTTTCCCTTGCGTCCCATTCTTCTATTATGGCGAT
>CAVAYV010000080.1:0-6256 GCA_963593015.1 bacterium
GTCGCTTTCTTCCTTTTCTTTCTTTTCGTTTTCTTCCATATGAATGAAACTCCTTAAAATCAAAAACTTAAATATGCTACGGAATTGATAAAAAAAATCAAGGTTCAATATCAAAACGTAACGAAAATCACTATGAAAGGCCTCTCATTTTTAGCATTCCGTTTTTTGGAATTTAAACGCTACAAGACAAGCTATTGTTTTTGCGAAGAAATAACTGGACCAAAAAGTTTTTACTTTTTTTAAAAAGCAATTGCAATCAATAAAACGTCTTAACTAAATAAGAAACGCAATATCATCTTTTATAATGGCAGATTGTCTTCCTATTTCTTTTTGGACAAATGCATTTTTATCAATCACGACATATAGTGCCTCTGCATTTTGGTAAGTCATTTTATGATTGGATATTTGATCCAAATCAAGGTGATAAACCTATATAAAGCTCAAGAAAGAGAATGTTCTTATTCTTATATTCATTTATATAATCTTCCTCTGAAAAAATACCTAAGAGGATTTTTAACGAACTTTCGGAAATTCTTTAACCGTTTCTATCGTCACTTACGAAACTTTTTCTTTTGGATATCCATATATCCTTGTTGAAATTTCCGAAAAAAACAATAATAGAAAAACCCATTTCAATTGCCTTTTTCAAGCAAGATAAATAGCAAGATGCTTCCAATGATTGATGAAATGGCAAAATTAGGAAAAATCCCTTTCTATATTTTTGAGCTATTCTAAAAATTATTTTCATTAAATATAGGCATACGCCAATATTTAAACATATAAAGCGTCCATTTTTTCAAGCTGCGCTTTAGCAAAAGAGATAATCTACGAATAATTATTCTTGGCCTGGTTGGGAACATCTAGCCATCTCTCACTTTCGGCTGCGTAAACAAAGGCCGGTATTTTGTTAAAGAAATCTTGGAATTCTTTTTCGATATTATCTAAGGACAAGGCACCTTGTCTTAATTCTTTGTATCTAGTGATATATTCCTCTTTATAGTTTGACCATAAGCGGGAATATAACTTGTTCCCTGCCATATTGTCAAAATAAAAATTAGAGGGGCCATCGAAAAGGTCGCCATTCCAATATAACCCCCAGGAATCATCCATATCATAAACGGTTGGAGTCCATTTTATGCCATCATAAGTAGTCCAAATGATATTTTTTGATGTGTTATCTAAAGCGCATAAGACTGTTGTATAAATATGGGCGTCCATCGCTCTTTCTACGCTTGTATAATCAGCAATTCCATTTTTGAATTCTTCATCCGTGGAATTATTCAAAAAATTAACAAAGTTATTCCAGCTTTCATATACCCAAGAAGTATCATCGGTAGAGCAATATTCAAGGTCGAATCCTTTGGTGTCATCATTAGAAACAGTCTCACTAAGAGAGCAAGCGCTAGTCCAACCTTTCGCCATCCAAATCGCTTGTTTATTCTCTTTTTCATCGTCCATGTCGAAGAGCCAATCGTCTTTAGGAACATTCAATGTATAAAGACCCTGGTAAGCCCCATTGATAAATATAAAGATAGGAAATCCATCAATCGCTCCACCATTTACAAGGTTTTTGTATTCATCTTCAATATCTCTAGTTTTTGCGATATCCCCGTAAATCTTCCCTGAAACAACGTTTCTAGCCCCAGAATAATCAACATAGTTCGCCTTTAAGGTGTATTTTGATTGTTTGCCCCACGTTTCATTCAAGACGACTTTATTTTTCTTTCCGTTCTCTTTCAAGAAATTAATGTTAAAGTTCTTTTTTGGATAGTAAACCGAACTGCTTCCTTGCCATTTTAAAGTAGCGCTCCCGGAGTAGTCCGTTTCCGCGTCATAAGAATAATTAATGGTGATTTTGTTATCTTTTGAAATACCGTCCATTGAGCCAGTCAAAGACAAAATGGGCATCCCCAAGTCTTCATAGGTAACCGTTTCGATTGTTTCATGGTCATTGCAAACACCGCAATTAAAAATTCCAGGATTAGTGATATCGCTAGAAGTTGTCACTAAGCCGGTTAAAGTTTTGTTATGCACCAGCTCATATTGAGTGTCGTTGCAAACCGAACATTTCTTGTATTTAAGGCCATGTCCATATTTTGTGGCGTCCAATAAATAATTCCAATCACCATAGCTATGATCGCAAAAATCTGTTTCGTTATTTTGGTATGACGAATCGCATCTTGAACACTTATATATGTCATAACCTTTGCTAATGCAAGTTGCGTTCACAGTTTCTTTTTCATAATCATGGCCTAATGCATCAATTTCTTCTCCTCTCATCTCTTTGCAAAGTTTGCATTGGCTGAGTTTTATTCCTTTTGCCTCGCAGGTTGGATCTTTGATGACTACCGACCAACTATAATCATGTTCACATTCCTTATTGGTGGAACACCCCATCAAAGCAGGTAGCAAAACAACGCCAAAAACGACTTTGGTAACCCCATTTCTCTTCATAAATTACTCCTTAACAAATCGGAAAGTTCTTATTAGATACTAGAGAACCATCGAATTTGCTTTTCGAGTTTAATGAAAAAAAATGAATTTCAACCCTTATTTTTATACCGATATCGTCTGAAAAATTACCTTTTGAGTTCTTTGGCTTTTTTTCTTAATAATTTTGTGTCTTCTTTCGACAATCCTGCCTTTTTCGAAAGCAAAAAATCATAAGACAAAGACATTTTTGTTCTCAAATAATGTCTGCGGAAATCCTTTTGATATGAGACGCCGAGTTTATTCGCTTCAGCCTTAATCAAATTGAAGGATTCAATATGACGGGCGGCCCTTCCCTTATCGGCAACGCTAGTTAAAGAGGAAGGAACCCCTTTAACGTAAATGTATAAGCGGTCTTTGATGATTGCGACCTTATTTGCCCTAGAAAACAAAGAATACACAAGCGGAGTGTCTTCAAAAGACCCTCTTCCTTTCAGCAAAAGAAGATTCCCATCGAATAATTTTCTTTTGAAGACCTTGTTCCATAAAAAGCCGCGCATTGAAGCATCCATTAATAGCATGCTCATCGCTTTCTTGCCGCTAACGACGTGATTGATTTTAGGGGCAAATACGTCAATATGCTTTTTGCCGTCTTTTTCTATATAGTAGGAGCAAGTAACGACGTCGACATTCTTTTTGAATTCCTGGAGTATCCTCGAAACATAACGCTTATCTAGATAATCGTCCGCATCCGCAAAGGCGATGTATTGCCCTTTCGCTTTTTTCACCAAAGCGATTCTTGTGTCCAAAGGCCCTAATCTCGTTTCGTTTTGATGTATCTTGATTCGTGGATCCAGCAAAGAACGTTTTCTTAAATACTCTAGCGTTTCGTCTTGCTCTGGCTCTAATCCAATCAAAAACTCTAAGTCTTTTTCTTCTTGGTTCAGCAAAGAATCCAAAAGCCGAGGCAAAGTCTTTAAGGAGTTATAGCAAGGGATAATAAAAGATATCTTAGGCATAACGATATTTTACCTTAATCGATCTTCCTTTTGATTGTCTCAATGTATTTTCTTTCAAACGAGTCATCTATTTCAAAAGGCTTATGCTCACTTATAGCCTTAGCAATCGCATCTTTTTCGATGCCACTACCATTGATTTTTAGATTCTCTTTGGCTTTCTTTTCTTCGTAATCATCTAAAAAAGAATGTTCTTGCTTACCAGTCTCATACCCTAGGATTTTGTCTAATTGCACTTTGGAAGCGCTTGAAAAGATATTCTTTTCCACGAACTCGTTGTAATTGATTTTTAAGTCTTTGATTAACGCTTTTGTCTTAGCGCGTTGAGAACCGCCACCGCCATTATCACAGACGGCACAGTTCTCCGTAAAACGGCAAGCGCATTGAATGAAGGCTAGATGGTTTTCGTTTTTGAAACTGATGATGTCGGCTTCGCGGATAAGATACATCGGACGAATGACTTCCATGCCTTCATAATTGGTTGAAGGGAGCTTAGGAAGCATCGTTTGAAAAGACCCGGCGTTAAGCATATTCATCAACGTTGTCTCGATAACGTCATCGTAATGATGTCCCAAAGCAATCTTGTTGCAGCCAAAGCTTTTGGCTATGCGATATAAAGCGCCTCTCCGCATCTTCGCGCACAAATAGCACGGTGATTCGTCTTGATTATTGGCGATATCGAAAATATCGGTATTAACGATAACTGCAGGAATTTCCAATATGGCTAAATTGCTTTTGATCATTTGAAGATTGATGGGGTTATATCCAGGATCCATCACTAAAAATTTGGCTTCGAAAGGGAAATCGCCATATTTTAGAAGACGCTTGAAAAGCAAGGCCATAATCATCGAATCTTTGCCTCCGCTTATGCAGACGCAAACCTTATCGCCTTTCTCTATGAGTTTATATTCTTTGATGGCTTTAGTGAATTTGCTCCACAAAGAGATTCGATAATCTTGCTGAAGCTTTCTTTCCAAATCTTCCGCTCTCGAAAGTTCTTTTCTTTTTTTCTTATCTTCCATTGACTATCTCCTTGATCGCTTTCAATAAGCTAACGGTTTCTTCTTTTGTATTCAAATCGCAAAGAGAGATTCTAAAGCTTGAAGTCGCTCTTTTTTTATCATGATAAACGCTCATCACCGGTTTTGAGGGGGTGTTAGGAATTGAACAAGCTGATTTTTGAGAAACCTCAAAACCTCTTTCATCGAGTTCTCTAACGATGTCATTTCCTTTTTTGCTTTGGATGGAAATATTCAAAATATAAGGATTTTCAAGTGATGAATTAATCAATATTCCCTCCTTGTTTTGCAGCCCTTCAATCAAATATCTATGCATTTCCTTGGTTTTTTGAAAGTTATTTTCTTGATTATTTATGGCGATGTCCGTTGCTTTAACCGAAGAGGCAATTAAACCAATCGCTGGGGTGCCGCTTCGATAAATTGAGACGGAAGATCCGCCATGGAGCAACGGTGATATGACGATGTCTTTTCTTTTAACCAATATCCCTGTGCCAATAATTCCGCCATATTTATGAGGGGCGAAAGAAATAAAATCAAACTTAGAGAAATCCATTTTAAATTTCCCTATCATTTGAGTGGCGTCCACTAGCAAAAAACCATTTGTCTTCTTTTTCACTAATTGTTGAACTTTCTCTATAGGCTCTAAAAAACCAAGTTCACCATCGATAGAGGAAAGGCAAGTTAAGATAGTGCTAGAATCAAGATTGTCTTCCAGTTTCCCTAAATCAATCGTCCCTTCGCTAGTAGAAGGCACTAAAACGATATTCGCTCCTTCGTCCTTCAAAGAACTTAGTGAGGCATTTATTGAAGAATGCTCAACTTCGCTAGCAACGATTTTGTTTCCGAGCCCCTGATAGGCTTTATAGACGCCATGAATCACCATATTATTGGATTCCGTCGCGCTAGAAGTGTAGATAATTTCATATTCAGATTCGCTTAATCCCAATAAATCGAGCATTTTTTGGTTATATATTTTGTAGATGCCAAAAGACTCCTTGCCTTCGTGGTGAATAGAATTCGCATTCCCTCGACATTTTCTTTCTACTTCGACAAAAGTCTTAAGGACTTCTTCATTAATGGGATAATTCGCGCTCCAATCAAAATAAGCCATACCCTAGATTATAGGCGCAAAGATGGTTCGATTACGATATGAAACTCGCAAAAATCAGAAAATGTGAAAACAAAAATCAATTGAGTAAAAGCCCCCTGTGTAGTAAAGTTTTCTTTGCTTTTAGCAAAGAGCAAATGAAAGTACAAAAATATGGCACAATACGTTAAAGCAAAAAAAGTAAATCCAAGTAGCAATAAGGGCAAAAATCCATTCTGGGGGAAACTCTGGAACGCCATAAAGCTCTTCTTTTTGAGCATGTTCAGCAATCAAACTTGCGTTGATCAGGCTAAATCACATTGGTATGTGGCAGTCCCTTTAGGAATCATCAGCTGCATTTTGGCAGTCATTCCGATCAGTGTCCTCCAATGGAACCAAAGCGGCGGCAACATCCTTGCCACTCCAACTTATAGTCTTGAAAATGGCTTAATCGCCTTCCAAGAATCACTTGAAGACAATAATGTCTCCATCACCATCAATCCAAAAGATGATGCTGGAAACTACACCCATACGATTAAAATTTCCGATAATTGGAAAACCGCTTATTCTGCGAATTCCAATGGTTTGTATTTCGCCAAGACTTACACCAAAGAAGTGACAAAGATGGATAGCACTTTAGTTTATAGTTCTTCCTCTTCTTACTATAGCGAGACCGGTCCAGCCATTACCACCAAAGTCACTTG
>CAVAYV010000081.1:0-5422 GCA_963593015.1 bacterium
CCGGGGGAGTGGGGCGCGAAGACTAAGAGGTTAAAAACATTTAGGCCATATGCTGCTTCTTTGGGGAAAAGTGAATCCGAAACTTCATAGGAAGCAAGCCATTGCCAAAGGCAGATACAGATAATCTTCCGTTTCCCTCAGATCCCCCTTTGTCAAGACGATTGGCTTATTCGTTTCGGCTTTGTATTTACGCGCGAAATAATCGAGCGAAGGATGCTCTTTGACTTTTCCGCTCTTGACTTCGACGGCGGTGGTTTTCCCTTTTTGCTTTATCAGAAAATCCACTTCGTATTTCGCGGATTTCCCACCTTGTTTCAGCCGTGTTTCGTAGAACCTCAATGGCTTTCCTTCCGATGCGAAAATCTGAGCGATGAGATTTTCGCTCATCATCCCTTTGTTCACGGATGTTTTCCCGGCGACGAAGGATTTGTACAGATCGCTTTTCAGATAAGAGTCGCCACAGGCGATGGTCAAAAGCAGCCCTGTGTCTGCCAGATAGCATTTTATTTTGTCTGGCTGAAGCGAGAACCCGTCGAAGACGCTTGGCTCATCCACCCCAAAGCAGAGCGATCCCACCATGGACTCGCTGATCCAATTGAGGGCGTCCCTGTAGCAGGAGAAGCGGTCGCCTTCTCCCAAAGAGGAATATTTGATTTTCTTGTCGTGATGAGATAGCTGCGAGGGGATGGCGCTGAAGATGGCCATCGCCTCGGCGACGTAGCTTTCGGCGTATTTCGCTATGTCCTCCCGATAGAGCTTTATGATGCCTCTTTTCGTTCTTTCCACGGCGTCGTAATTCTTCGTCTCGATATATCGCAAGACGGCCTGAGGCATCCCTCCGACGATCATGTAAAGCCTCAGCCTTTCATTGACCGAGCGAAGCGCGTTGCCGAGCGATTTCTTCTCCAAAAAAGCCTTTCTTAACGCCTCATAAGTTACTTGATCCCCGATCGCTGTCAAAAACTCCTCGAAATCAAGCGGGTGCATTGAGATGTCCTCCTCTTCGGAGGGGATCAGTATGCCTTTGGTGTTCTTTTTGATTGAGATCAGCGAACCTGTCTCGATGTAGTCATATCTTCCGTCCTCGACCAAATGCTTGATCAATTCTCTGGCTTGCGGGTATCTTTGGATTTCGTCGAAAACCAAGACCGACTCGCGAGGATAAAGCGGGGTTGAATACAAAACGGACAGTTGGTTGAAGAACTCGTCGAGGCTGTATTTGCTGCCGTATTGCTCAAAGATTCGCAGCGTTCCTTTTAGCGGGCTCGAGAAATCGATCATGATGTGGCTTTTGTATTCCTTCTTGGCGAACTCTTCCGCGATGAAGCTTTTGCCGACGCGCCTTGCGCCTTTTATCAGGATCGCCTTGCCCTTATTGGAGCTGTTTTTCCAATTGAGGAGCTTTTCGTATATCTTTCTTTTGATGACCATCTGCGCATTCTCCTTTTCCTGATTATACGTATGCTATTTTATCTAATAAACAAGTTTTCGAACATAAAAAAAGTAAAAAACAACAAAAATTTAAATATAGAATCCATTAAAGATATACAAATATTTTAGGATTGGGCCTTTTGCTTTTCCTTTGCTGAATAGGGGCCTTCTTGACTGTTCGCCAAGCCTAAGGCGAATCAAAACTTGCGCTCATTTCAATGAGTCATGCTTATGCAAAATGGAATGGTTCGCGCCGTCGCACACTCCAGGGGGAATGGAGTTTCTATACGAACTCCTTGCGGGGATAATTGTTCCGATGGGGTCGGGCTCTTTACTTGAGATGACTTCGGATAACGCGCTTACTTGGTGCTTTAGGAAAGAAATGAAGTTATGTTATGCTTAGACATATGCAAAACATACAAGGAACGAGGATTGAGTGCCTGAGAATAGAACTCAAACCATTAGACGAAAAAAATGGGAGTCCCCAACGAACTCCTCGAATTCTCGAATTCCGACAGCCCATCGGCGCTTCACTACACGATGGCCAAAAAGAAGACGAATGAAATCGTCGGGGCGATAAACATCGGCAAATTCAAAGGAATGAGGGATCTTATAACGTCTCGTACATGGTCCTGAGTGAGCATAGAGGGAACAACTATACAAAGGAAGCGTTTGTCTTCTTGCTTGAGAGCATCTATGGCAAAGGCTCTTTCACGCAAGTGAAAAGCGGCAAGCCATTTCAGCCATCTAACATGGTCATTGTGTCGTCAATCCATAACGCCGCGTCCAAACGCATCGCCTCCGATTTGGGCTTCGCTTTCGTCAGCAGAATCAAGATAAACGCAAAATCCCACAACATATACGTCCTTTCGAGAGATTCGTATTACGAGAACCAGCTCGACTACACTTTCATGAAATTCGATTTCATGGAGCATAAACAATTTGATTGAGTTTTTGCCGATTAGGCGATTGCGGTTTAAAATTTTACGGCGTCTTTTCGCTTCGATCGGCAAGCGTACCGAAAACCGGACTCTTCTTTTGTTATTATGACTCTAAAGAAAGGAGGTCACTGCGATGAAACAGGTTCTCAGGGACAGAAGCGGGCGGATTATCGGCATAATCGAGAAATCCGGCACCAGGGAAAAGCTCAGGGATGCGAGCGGAAGGCTGCTCGGCGAGTACGACGGCAAAGTGACGAGAGACCGAAGCGGACGCCTCGTCGGCAATGGCAATCTTCTGACGATGCTGCTCAACAAGTGAAGAGACGGGGGGCGCTTATCTAGGCGCTCCCTCTCTTTATTCCTCGCGAAGACGAGACTTTTGGTAGAATATAGTCAAACCATCGATATGAAAGGAGAGGCGATGATCCCGAATAAGAAGAGCTCAATCCTATTGGTCCTCAAGATCCTTGAGGAATACACCGATGAGGAGCATTACCTGACACAGCCCCAGATCGCCGATAAGATCGCCGAGGTCTACGACATTGAGCTGGAAAGGAAGTCGGTCGGCTCATCATTACAATTACTAGAGGAACTTGATTACGACATCGCCAAAGGCCCAAAAGGCGGCTTCGCCTTGCTCTCGAGGACCTTCGACGAGACGGAGGCGACCTATCTGATAGACGCCGTGTTCTCCAGCAGGAGTATCGACGGCAGGAAGGCGAAGAAGATAGCCGATCAGGTGGCTAGCTGCTTCAGCAGATACCAGAGGAAAGACTATTCCTACATCTACAAATCCTCCGAGGTGACGCGCACCTCCAACAAGGACGTCTTGTACAACGTCTCCCTCATCCATGAAGCGATAAAGGAGGGGAAGCGCGTGGGATTCCAGTACCTTTCTTATGATAAGAAGGGGAACCCCCTCCAGAGGATGGACGGGTATCAGTTCATCGTCTCGCCTTATTACCTGATCAACAACTTCGGGCGTTACTACCTCCTTTGCAATTACCGCGAGAAGTACCGCCCCCTCCAGGTGTTCCGGGTGGACTACATGATGAACGTGCAAATCAAAAGCGACTGGCCCATCAAGCGAATGGAGGATCTAGAAGGCCCCCCGAAGGACTTCTCGGTAACGAAGTACATGAACGACCACCTCTATATGCTCGGCGGCGAGACGATAGAGGCCAGCTTCGAGCTCGATAGCGAAAGGGCCGTGCTCTACGTTAAAGATTGGTTTGGCGAGGCTGCGAAGATAAAGGAAAAAGACGGAAAGACCATCGCGACGATCCGCTGCAACGAGGACGCCCTCTACTATTGGGTAATGCAATACGCGGGCGATGTGAAGGTCATATCACCCGCGAGTTTCGTGGATGAAATAAAAAGCGGCCTCAAGAAGGCCCTAGAAAGGTATGAATAGAACCATGGAAAAAGACGATTTCAAACTTCACATCGACAGGCTCAAAGCCTCGCCGGTGTATTCGATGTCTCTCGGCTCGAAGGAGCTCTTCCATTCGAATTTCTGGGCGTTCCTCATCGAGACAAAGGAATACAGGGGCCTGATAAACGCCTTCTTCCCAGATTTCAGCCTGGAGACCTATGAGAGAGTCGCGAGGGAAGACAGGCATAGGGACCTCACGATCTACGACAAGCAGGGGCGCGAGTTCGTCATCGAAAACAAGATCAAGTCCTATCCCCGGAAAGATCAGCTTGAAGAATATAGCGAAAAGGGGAATTTCGCCTTGGGGGCGATAACGGGGATCAACAAGCCGCCTTTCGAGCTTGAGGGCTGGACATTCGTTTCCTATGCGCACATTCTCAACGAACTTAAGAAACTAAATGCTTCCGTGACCAGCTATATACATGATTTGGTCGATGATTACTGTAAGACCCTTGATTCGATCAACGCCCTGATGACCATGTCCTTGAAAGAGAAGGAAGGGGTCCTTTCCTACTGGAGCGATAACATCGCCTTGCTTAATGAGGTCAATCTGATGGATGTCTTCAAAAAGAACAAGGCCGACGATTTCGTGGTTAACGGATTCGGAGCCGAGCGAAAGGCCAAATACGAGGAATTGGCCAAGACGAGGCCCGACACGAGATTTGTGATAGAACGAGGATTCTATAATTGTAAGGCGACCCTGAGCTTCGTCTTTTACGTCACAGTCAAAGACGATATATGGGGAGAATCAATCGGCGTCCAGATAGAGGAAGGCCAATTCAGACTATTCAAAGGGAACAGGTTTAAAAGTGTCGACGAGATTTTCGAAGAGTATTCAGAAAAGGGATGGTTCGATCCCTCTTACGACATGCATGAAAGCCGGAAAATACATGACTTCGAGACGAAAATGAATATCCGCAGCAAATACTGCAAGTACGGGGGCCATTGGATCTACCAGTACTTCGATCTGTGGCACGATGGCAGGGAAACCAACTACGAAAACTACGACGTCGTCGCTGGCTTGTTGGATAGGTTCCTCACGCAGGCTTTCGGCTTGCTGGGCTGATTCTCTCGGAGGATAGACCGGGTTCCCTTTCTAACGGCTCTTCTTGGGTTACGCAGAGCAATTTTCAAACGTACCGTTTTTGGGACACCTGATTCCATAAGATTTGTTCTGGAGGAAGAAAAAAGGAGCAAGGATTCGTGTTCATCGATTTGGAAAGTAGGGAAGGATGAGCTTTTCTCAGATTTCTCCATAAGAGGCTGCGAGGACCTCGAATAGTGTGCGAGACCCTGCGTCGAGTGCTTCAAAAAGCGAAGGCTGTGCTTCGCCCTCGGCTATCTGAGCCAAAGCAGTTCGGCGAGAAGTTCATTGACAGCTGGGATGGCGCGAAAAGGGAGCAAACTCAATCCGAGCAATGATAGGCAGCAAGCGAGCAAGAGTGGATAGTCTTATCAAAAAAGGACAGCGAACTGTCCACTATCTCTTGACTAGTGCACTCAGCCAGATAGGTTTTGTGCATTTTTGATGCCTCCTTTGCGGGAAGCGTCTCACACAAGCCCTCTAGATGAAATAGTTTTCACCAATTTTGGTGATTTTTATTTCATCCCAATT
>CAVAYV010000082.1:0-5716 GCA_963593015.1 bacterium
GAATAGCTAAATCCTGCCCCCTAACGTCTATAACACCATCATCTCTCTTTAAACACTTATTAAAAATCCTTCTTTCGTCATTTGAACCAGTATAAAAGCGGAATCCTGTTTGTGTTTCCACTAGATATTCTTTTTTGTTTTCTTTTACAGTGTCAGATTGCGTTTTCCAATCCGCCAAATTTTCGAATTCTTCTTGCGTCAGTTTTTTAAGTTCTCTTGGTTTTTCTTCCATGCCATTCGCCTCTTTTTTCATTCTAATAGCTATTTTTTTATCAATTCAATACGCCAAAATCCCTAATCTATGATTAGAAAATTTAAGATAATTTTATAAGCGGAAAAAGAAAAAAACGCTGCATATCCAAGCTATTTTGAATGGATTTGCAACGTTTTTGAATGAATAATGGAAGATTAAAGTGGTAAGTCTTTTCTCTTGAATTTCGCGCTTCCGAGAATATATCCCGCTAAACCGACCGCAACAAGAATCGCAAGTTTCCAAATCCAGGTTGTTGTTTGATTCAAGATAGAAACAACGTCGAATAAGGAGATGATGGAGACATAGTTGAAGTAATTTAAAGCGCTAATTCTGACCACGGATGGAATAACTGGCGAACCAAATAATCCAAGCATCGTGGCGACAAGGAAGAACATTGATAAGCCACCGCCGATAGCCATGGCTTTCTTTGATCTATCGAAGTAGCAAGAGGTGAAGAAGTTAATGCCGCTCATCGCGAACAAGACAACAAAGGCTCCTAAGTTGATGCATAAGAGTTTTGCGATGGTCAAATCCGTATTGACATTGGCGATTTGGAAGCAAACGACCGATGTGATGGAAGTCGCAACAAACATCAAGAACAAGGATAAGACCAAGAACAAACCTTGGGTGAAGGTGACTTGGCGGCGCTTTGTCGAGGTAGATAAGACATAAGCCATAGATCCAGAGTCAACTTGACCGGCGATTAAGTTATTGGAAGCCATGATCATATAGATGATTGGAAGCAATAATCCTGCCATCTTGAAGAAGATAGAACCAACGATCAAGCCATATAAGTCCATCTTTCCAAGCTCTTCAATCGCCGAAGAAACATCGGCAGGGAGCTTATCAAGCAAGGAACCAGCAATGCTGACATTTAAGTTCGCCTTGATTTCATTTATCTTTGTAGCGCGATCGGTTTCGGATAAGCCAGAGTCAAGCAAAGACACTTCATAGGTATACTTTTGTTGATATTCTTCCGCAGCTTCATAAGAAACCTTATGAACATAGGAATAATCAAATCCCATTTTGTCATATTTTTCTTTAGTGATGCCGTATTCGCTTAGGTTATTAAGCAAGGTATTTATGGTTTCCGTTTCAGTCATCTTGCCAGCAATAATCATTGAAACGGCATTATAAGCGCGGTTTTCTCTGAAACTAATTCTTTCAGAAGATGCGATGTAATCGCTTAATGAGGTGGTGACGCTTCCGCTTGCAAGGCTTAAGACATCTTTCATCATATATGTCGAGAGACTAGTGACATACTCTTCTGGGATGCTCTCTTTATATTGATTATAAATGGAATCGGCTTTGTTACTTGGATTGATTGTGACAATCGCGCTAGAGGAAGATCCATATTTTTCAATGACTTTATCGATGGCTTCACTGTAGCAAGGAGTGACATAAACGCTGACGAAAGCCTTAGATTGAAGAGAGGTGTCGGCTTTAGCCTTTTCGATAAACTCATTAGTCACTGAAGCAGTGTATTCGCTTATCTTTTCGCCCTGGAGCTTTGCAATAGCTTGCTCTTGGCTCAACCCAGTTTGCATATACTCTACGACTTTAACGGTAGCCTCATCAGAAGACATATATTCAGTGACTTTAGAAGTGATCTCAGAAGTGATTTCGTTTTTGACTTCATCGCTAGAAACGTAATTCGTGATCAAAGTCGTTAAAGTGGTCACATAGGAATTCGTATAAGTTTCCACCGTATTGATTTCATTGAATTTGACGGTGAAGGCCTTATCGAATAACTCTTCGCCTTCGACTGAACTGCTATATTCAGTGACTGCGTTCTTCTTGATGGTGGCAGTAATCGCCTCTTGAACGATTGTGTCTTCGATGCTTTCTTTCATCGAGGAAATCGATGAAGTTCCAGAAATCAGCATCACGCAAGCAAGCATAAAGCAAACGGCGACGGTGATAATTGCCCACATCACGCCATTGGCTTTGCATGATTGCTTGAATAAAGCCCTGGAAAATAATTTGTTTTCTTTTGTCTTTTCCATACCTACTTAACCTCCTTGTTTTTTTCTTCCATAACTTGATTGAAGTGTCTTTCCAAAGTGTATTTGACCTCGGATACGAATTTGACATCCAAACCCTTCAAACAGATGAAGAGTCTATTAATCTGTTGTTTATCAATTGAAACCGTTACCTGATGATAAGCCTCTTGGTCCCTCACTATATTGAAACCGTATAGCTTGAACGTTTGATAAGATGCGACATCGTTGAATTCGATCTTGAAGTCAGTGACATCCCTATTTCTTATTTTGCTCATATCTGCAATATCGATGATGACTCCATCTGAGATGAGGGCTACTCTGTCGCAAGTGTCTTCCATTTCATTGAACATATGGGAAGACATGAAGATCGTTTTCCCTTTTTTATGCTCTTCTTGGATTATTTCTAGGAAGGCATCTCTCATCAAAGGGTCTAGACCGGTTGTTGGCTCATCTAAGATAATGATTGGCTGATCGTTCATGAGCGCCGCCACAAGAGCGGTTTTTTGTTTCATGCCTTTGCTCATTCGTTTTAAGTTCGCGCGAGGATCAAGCTGCAATCTCTCAATTAGCTTATTGGCATAATCAAAGGATTTCATCCCCAAGAAATCCGCTTGGCTTTTTAAGAAACTAATCCCGGTTTTTAAATCAGGAAAGGCTATTTCCCCAGGAACATAACCAACTAATTTGGAAATTTCAGCTTGGTTTTGCCAGGATTCCAATCCGTTGACATAGCAATTCCCTTTTGTGGGCTTGATGAATCCCAATATTGATCTGATGGTTGTGGTTTTGCCACTTCCATTCGTTCCAACGAACCCAATCATTTCGCCTTTGTTTATTGTAAGATTCTCATTAAAGACACCACGAGAATAACCATAGTCTTTGGTAAGGTCTTTGACTTCTATCAGTCCATTGTTTTTTAATTCCATTACAAGGCACCTCCGAAGTCTTTGTCTTCTTTATAGAACTTCATGAAATAATCTTCCAAAGTCTCTTTGATGTGATTGAACTCCCGCATTTTAAAGTTGGACAGGAAGGAAATTACTTTATTGATGTCTTTATCATCTGTGGTGATGAAGACTTTGTTTTTGCTAGGTTCGTCTCTTGCGATATTGATTATTGATTTACGATAAGAATTTTTGAATTTCTCGTATTCGTTCTTATTCTCAAAGACGATTCTATATTGCTTTGAGCTGGTGTGTTTCAAATCATCGGCGATAAACTCGGAGATGATTTTGCCGTCCTTGATAATGGCGATTCTATCGCAAGTAGCGTCAACTTCCGAGAAGATATGGCTAGATAAAAGAATCGTCTTGCCTCTTTTCTTTTCTTCAATGATGAAGTTAATGAAGTTATGCTGCATTACTGGATCAAGACCTGAGGTAGGCTCATCCAAGATAAGCACATCAGGGTCAGACATAAAGGCCGTCACAATCGCGAGCTTTCTTTTTACGCCAAGGGACATATGTTTGGTATCGCCCTTTAAGACATTGTCAGTCAAATCAAATAGTTTGGTCATTTTATCAAGCATCTCTTGATTATGAATCCCGTACATGTTTTGCATCATGTCTATGAATTCATAGCCAGTCAAACCAACAGGCAATGCAATTTCGCCAGGAATGTAGCCAACATTTGATAGTATTTTGGAATAATCCTTGAAAGAATCCATTCCTAAGATTTTCGTTTCGCCTTTTTGGGGTTTGGAAAATCCCATTAAATGCCTAATAGTCGTTGATTTTCCAGCTCCATTAGGGCCTAAAAACCCAAAGACCTCCCCTTTTTCGATATGAAATGAAACATCGAAAACTCCTCTTCCGGAGCCATAGTCTTTGGTAAGATGATTTACTTCAATTACGCTCAAAATTAATCCTCCTTCCCATCATTTTCAAACTTGAGTACAATTTAGAACTCGGGTTTGATTTTGATGACGGAGAGATTATAATGTGCTAGAAAATTAAGACAAAAGTCAATTTTCGTATCTATGTCCATTTTTGGACGAAAGTAAAGAAAATGACCGTTTTGGAGGCGCTATCATGGCTACAACATACAGAAATTCAGTGAGAACAAAAAGAATGATTAGGGAGGCTTTCGCTGAACTTGTTTCACAAAAACAAGATTTGTCTAAAATCTCCGTAAAGGAATTAGTCGAAAAAGCCGATATTTCAAAATCCACTTTTTATTGCCATTACCAAGATATCTATGCGGTCTCAGAGGAATTCGAACAAGAAATATTGTCCTTATTGAATGAAACCTTAAACATTTATGTTAAGGACCACTCTGAAGAATTCGCCCCTTACATAAGCAAAATAATCCAATTATTGAAAGACAATGAGAAACTTTATAAGAAAGTCTTTGTTTCGGATATCCCCACCAAATTCATCACCCAATTAAAAAACATTTGCAACGAACATATAAATTCGGACGTTCATTTAGATGCTTTGTCAAATGATCCTGAGATGCGGATGGCGGAAATCGATTTCTTAACCAACGGTATCATCCATTTGTTCGTGGATTATTTCAAAGGGGACATTAAGCTCTCTTTGGATGAAATCGGAAATCTCTGCAATACCTTATTGTATAAGGTCGCAAATGAGGGCAAGAAAGATTTAAAATGCCAGCAAAACTGACTTGCTTTTAGCAATATTTAAATCAAAGTAGTCTCCCGTAATCGTTCCATTCGCCAAACATCACTCCTTCAGAAGATTTTTGGAGGAGTTTTTCTAAACGATCCTCGAAAGTTTTTCTATTTTGTTTTTTATATCGCTGAATTGAGTCTATTCTGATTCTTTGATGCAGAGCAGGAAATGATGAAAAGTTTTTAAAGGCGACATGATTATCTTTAAAGGCTTTTTTAATTTCATCATCAATGACAAAGGCAATCTCAAATTCAATTCAAAATGGGGACTGTATGTCTACCCTAATTTAAAAGCAATAACCAGCAAAGGAGGAAATCTTGATGTTTGAATACACGGCAAAAGAAATCAACAAAATCGCAAACGATAATAATTTCAATAAGAACACCTGTGAGAAAGTTTTACGACTATTCTCTATTCTGAATTTCATAATTGATAGTGATTTTAAAAATGCTCTTGCCTTAAAAGGTGGAACTGCAATCAATCTCTTCTTGCTTGATTTACCTCGGCTTAGCGTTGATATAGATTTGGATTTCAATTTGCCACTGGAAAGAAAAGAAATGATCTCATATCGTGAAAACATAGATTGGCACATTAGAAGTTTTATGGAAAACGAAGGATATCATCTTTCGGATAAATCCAAATTTGTTCATACCTTAGATTCTTATGTTTATTCTTATCAAACAACTTCTGGAAGTAATGATGTTCTAAAACTCGAAATCAATTAGAGTATTCCCAAAATTGGTGAATGTTATATTCCCTTTTCTGGCTGTTTTTCTATTACCAGCATCAAGCCATCAAGGCGATGTAGCTCACCTTGACGTATATCC
>CAVAYV010000083.1:0-7273 GCA_963593015.1 bacterium
AAGCAATCATATAGAGAGGGAATTGGATGATTTTATCGTTATCAATAACGATATTAGTTTCGCCAAAAACGTATCCTTTCTTGATTTCATATGTCTTTAAAAGATTATTCAAGGCAGTATGATTGTAAATAAGCATATCATTTGGTTTCCCTGATTTAATTTCGATAGGCAAAACCTCGTTTTTATATTCTAATAGGAAATCGATTTCGCCATGTTTCTTGGAATTGAAATAGAACAATTTTCCATTAAAGCCGTGAGCCCATAGCTCCATCGCGGCAACATTTTCGTAAGGGGCACCATAATTCAAGTTTACGCTGCCATCCAACATCTTGATCCTTGTTTCATCATCAAGCAATAATGAGCTCAATAAGCCCGTGTCATTCAAAAACAGCTTCAGTGTTTTTCTTTGGCAAGCCAATAGTAATGGAGAATTAGGATCGGTCACATTATAGACAGGGATAGCTACGCCAGCGTTAGTGAGCCATATAAAATCGTCATCGATTTGATTTGATCTGAGGTATTTTTGCTCCAAAACATGGCAAGAGACAAACCGTTTGTTTTTGGCATTGAGTTCCGAAGGTATCGCTTGAAAGATATCCTTAACCTTTAATTTTTTGTTTTTATCCGGAATATACGTAACGATATCGTAAGAGTAGTTCTCTACAATTTGGGTTTGGATCAATTCAACTAGCTTCATATTTTTGCTAGTGACATATTCTTGAACTGCTTCTGGCATGCCCCCAATAAGAACATATTCCCTAAAATAGCTAAGGAATTGCCTGTTGATTTCCTCATCGACATCTTTCAAATTAAAAAAGCATTCTCTTAAATAAGAAATAGCAATTTCACCCACTCCTTTAGCCCATAAGAATTCTTCGAAATCCAATGGGTACATTCTGATAGTGTCCATATACCCCAAAGGATTGAGAATCGCGTTATTTACCATTACTCCGAGCAAGGATCCGCTTAAAATAAAACGATATTCGCCCTTCATTGCGACAGGTTTCATCAATGTCAAAATGTCTTGATAATCAAATAGAGAAGCATCTTTAGCTATTTCTTCGCGCCTTTTATAAAGCAATTGAATCTCATCAAGGAAAACCGCCGTTTCGCCAGGAACCATATTAGAACCATCGACCATCGATAGGCGAATCAAAAGATCATCATAGTTTTTTATTTTCGCAAATGAATCAATAAGCTCTGTTCTCTCCGCGAAATTTATGGAAATGACATGCTTGAATGTTTTTTCGATAAAATGACTGATAGAATAAGATTTACCAACCTGACGAGCACCAGTCACTAGCAAAGCCGTTTTTCTGTTTTCATACCAATTTTGCAGTTTTGATTCAATTTTTCTTTTAAGCATCAAGGCATCTCCTATACAAATATATTTAAATAGTTTGCAAAAAACTGCAAGTTGTTTTAATCATTATTTGCAAGAAACTGCAAGTTGAATTTGCTTATCATTGCAAAAAACTGCAAACAATTCACATTTAATTACACTGGTAACCTAAAAGTAGATACGTCAAAAATTTAAGGGCGCTAAAAGCGAATGCAAATAGTTTTCTACAAATATCGCGAATTAAACATGGGAGAAGGTGAAGGAAGATACAATTTTCATACATGAATGACGAAGGAAAATCATGTCATTTCTATCGGATGCCAGATTTTAAGTTTCGCTCTTAGCTTAGAAAAATCAGCTTATATCAAAAACATCGACAATTCTTTAGACAGCTTATTAAATAAAGATCTATTTTTTCATCAATCATTCTTGGCACATATTTTTTAATTTCCATAGTTCAACGCCCCCTGCTGTTTTACCTAAACACGCGAGATTTGGCAATTCTATTCCGATTGTTTTGCCTTTTTATTTCCGATTGTTTTGTATTTTTCAATCCGGAATATTTTATATTTCCAAAAAATCCCTGCATTGGTAATGCACTGGTAACCTATAAGTAGACACTCCAAAAATTTTACGGGGACAGTCGAATTGTTAACAAAGGACATAGGCAATCTAAAATAGTAACAAAGAGGAAAGAATATGTACTATTCAGCACAAGAAAGGCTCGACATAGGCAGAAAAGTATTCATCCACCAAATCTCAAAAGAGGAGGCGGCCCGCGAGTACGGCGTGTCGATGCATGGCATCATCAACTACGCGAAAGAATGCATGAGGTCGATGAAGATAGTGATAGTGCCTGAGGCCTCAAAGCCCATCTGGGAGCAAACGCTGGATTATTCCAAGATGACTAAGGATCAGCTCATCGCCGAGATCATGAAGAAGGAGATAGAGGTCGCCCGAGCAAAAAAGGCAACAATAAAACCAAATTTCAACTTGAATTTCTGCGTATGAGTGCCATATTTCAGCTTTCAGGCGGTTTAAAAACGCTATTTCCTTTTTAAGAAATACGCATTTCATTTTGATCCACTTAAAAGTAAGAAAAATCAAGTGCCTACAAATTACGAATTGTGATAATTATTTACGCAAAACCGCTTCGAAAGAATCACCGATGTTTGTTGCGTCTATCTTTATTTCGAGCTGACCGTTTCGTAATCTCGTCTAGCGCTCATTAATCCCTAAGAAGATTTATCGGCACGATATAAATGCCATCGTCCAATGTTCTAGCATTTCCGCACGCAGTTACAATCATTGAAAAGGCTGGAGGTTTTTGATTAGCTTGCTCTATTTTGTTTTTTAATCTTTTTAAAGTTGAAACGGCGTCTTTGATTAAAGAATCGCCTCCGAGTTTGATTTCCGCTAAAGCATATTGTCCATTTTCCAGATGAATTACCGCATCACATTCCAAACCGTTTGAATCTCTATAGTGACGGAGTTTGCCATGTAAACAGCCAGCGTATATCGAAAGCTCTTTTACCGCAAAATCCTCGAATAACATCCCAAACGTACTGGGATCATTAAGCAAATCATCGGGAGACATTCTCAAAGAGTACGCCGCGATTGAAGTATCCACAAAATGCCTAGTTGGAGACGAGGTAATCACGGTCTTGCTTCTAAAATTAGGATTCCAGGCCTCGATGTCTTTAACGATAAAAAGATCATTCAGCGCTTCAACATACTCATCGAAAGTAGGTTCGCTTATGTCTTCATCCTCATGTAAACGAATATCGTTGATGATTATCCCTTTTCTTGCTTCTGACGAAACATTTCTAGCATAACTTTTTAAAATTGTTTTAAGCATCGCTGGTTTCTTATTTCTGAATTTTTGATTTTTGGAATTTTCGAATTGAAAGAGGGTATCACAATAGTTTTTGGTTATTCTTAAAGCTTTATTTCTATCGTCATTAAGCGCAAGAGGCCAACCGCCGCGACAAATATAAAACGCGGTGTCTTGTAAAAAATAATCATCATTGGGATAAAAAAACGCTTTGTTGACCATCAAACAAACTGGAAAGAGAAATAACCCCTTTCGATTCCTTCGACTCAAATAATGACATCGTTCTCATGGCGATAGTGACTATTCTCCCGGCGCCAGAATGATAAATATCGTTTTTATCTGCCGGCGTGGAACTTCCAGTGAGAATAAATTGCCCGAACTTGCTATCGCGGGAATCGACTTCGCTTCGGATGCAGTTCCACAAATCCGGGACATTTTGCCACTCATCGATCAAACGAGGAGCATCACCGAATAGAATAGATCTAGGACTGCTTTGAACCAATTCGATTTTGTCTTTGCTATCCAAAATATACTTGCTTTTAGCAAATAGATTGCTTGTGGTGGTTTTCCCACAAAACTTTGGACCTGCAACTACTACTGCCCCAGAAGTTTCTAACGCATCTTTTATCTCTTTTTCTATATACCTTTTTAAATAAGCCATAGTTCACCTAAATATTGATGATATTTTAATCAACCAACATTAATATTCAATATTCTTTGTGTTTTTATTGCTATTTTCTTTTGGTTTTTATTGGTTTTTTCTTTTGGTTTTTATTGCTATTTGTTTTTTCAAATTTTTACCTGTGCACTGGTAACCTAAAAGCGAACACATCAAAAAAACGAGGATTTCCAAATCGCCAATATCATTTCCTTTTTCTACGCTTGGATACGGTATTTGGCCTTATAAAGCCTTCCTATTGTTCGACAAATCTCTATATGTTTAGACGAAAGTTTTGCGAGTCTTTCTTACTTATAGGCTATTAAACTTCTGATTCCTGAAACGCCAATTCGAAAATTAATAATATAAAGAGTCGTTCAGCTTAACTAAATTAGAACTTTTGGGTAGGCAGTTAAAAAAGAGCCGCTCAGATTTCTTCAATGGAAATAGAGGATAAATCATTATGAGGTATTTTTCCGATCATCTCATCATTGTTCAGGAACATAGCCATATAGATTGGCAAATATGTTATGTTCCCTTTGACGTGGAGATTAAAATTTGAAAAAACAATCGCGTTTTTAAAATAAGGGGTATTCATGAAATACGAAAGAGCGGAATGGATTTGGTAATCTTTGCCAGATTTAACCTCAATAGGCAAAAGCTCTTCGTTATACTCAAGCAAAAAATCAACTTCTCCGTGCTTCTTGTTATTAAAATAGAATGGCTTAAAACCATGAGAATTGATTTCCTGTGCCACAAAATTCTCATATATTGCTCCACAATTGATGCTATCGCCATGACTAAGAAGTTTTAAAATGGTTGCCCGTCCATAAAAAGACGAAAGCATCCCGACATCAGATAAAAATAGCTTAAATAAATTGCTTTTCTTGCTCGCTTCCAAAGGCAATTGGAATTCAGTGACATTATATGTAGGGATCGTAACGCCAGCATCAATCAGCCAATTAAAGCTGTTTTCATATTTATCGAATTTTAAATTCTTATCTAGATTCGTGAACGTATATCTTTTGTTTTTTGAGTTCAATTCACTCGGGATAAGCTCATATGTTTTTATCAATTTCAATTTGGAATTTTCTTCGTATTTCGTGAAATCCCTTTTATATTCGTTAGAGATATTTTTGTGAATTCGTATGACTTCATTCAAATCTTGCTTATCGATGTATGTCTGAACGGCTTCAGGCATCCCTCCGACAATCAAATATCTATAAAAGGTTTCCATCAAAGCATTATGGATGTTTTCACTGACGGGCTCTCTTTTGATGAATTTGCTTTTTAAATATTCAAGCACTTCTTCTTCGATTCCGTTTGCAATATAAAATTCTTCCAAATCCAACGGATACATTACCTCTGTTTCCAAATATCCGACTGGAGCCGATTTTAGGTTAGTTAATTCAACGCCAAGCAACGAGCCGCTGAGAATATATTTGTATCCTCCTTTCTCGGCCAAAAACTTAACGACCGTTAGAATTTCTTTTATTTCTTGGACTTCATCTAAGAATATAACGGTTTTGCTGTCCATTTTTCTTTTGGAAAGAAGGCCGATGGCCATAGCAAGAGAATTAAAATCGCCATTGACCAATGATTGAAATACATTTTTGGCATCTATATCTTTTATAAAATTAAATTCAACGAAGTCGACGTTATTCTTTTTTAATGTTTCTCTAATGACAAATGATTTGCCAACCTGTCTAGCGCCAGTAATCATTAATGGTTTAGTGCCATTTCGAAGCCATTCTTCGACTATTCCTTGCGTTTTTCTAAAAAGCATAAGCTGTTTAATCCCCTTTTCTAATAAGGATTATACTTCTTTTTGCCCGTTTTCCATATTGTTTTAGTATTTTTTAGCCCTTTTTCCAAAATAATTATAATTTTATATTACACCGGTAGTGCACTGGTAATTCAAAAATAGGCAAGCGTCGAGCAAGGGAACATATTCTTCTATTGATATATGTTTTTCACGCTTTAAATCATTCAATGCATAATGTGTCAATATATAAAACGTCCCAAATAATATTGGAAAATATAAGCTTTAAGTACTTATCAGTGTTTTAATAGAGAGTGACTATAAGTTTATGCAATCAGGTATCGGGGCGGTAATTAATCTTCTCCTTCTTATACCTTTTTCCAACCATATGGAAAGACAAATAAACTTAACGAACCAAACAACCTCCATCAATCATAAAGACGACCAATAAAAGGATTTGCTATGACTTTGTGTTCGTTTTGATAATCATCACGAACGTTTGTGAAGACTGCAATCGCAACATTAGACAAGCTAGATTCGTTCTCAAACTTAACACGAAGAAAGATGAGGGCTGGGTTCAAAAACTGATTGCTGAAATGAATTCAATCTTGACTTTCGCACAAAATTCTTGCAACTCTCTAATATTTCGCCAGCTTTTTAAATATATCGCTAACTTTTATTTGACGAATTTTATGGCATACACGTTATATGTTTGGCTACTTTTGAATAAGGAAGTGAATGCCCATAATTCGTCTTTTGCCAAACGACGAACAAGAATCAACCGTTTATCTTGTTCTCTTTTACATATAAAAAGCCTGCCAAGAGAATAAATCTGAAGGCAGGCGAGAGTTTGAGAATTCCTTACAAGGAATTAGGAAGAGTAATTGTGATGCCCGGACGGACGCTATGAGTCGCAGTGCTGACGTAGTACTGCGCCAAATAGCCAGCTGAGTCGACGTCAAGGACGTATGTATGATACGTAGTGTCGGCTAGTGGCGAGCGGGTCCAGTATATTCCGTTATTGAGTTCGCTCTCCACATTGCTCGAGAAAGATCCATTGGCCCTAGCATAATCCGTGGTCTTGGCTTTCAGATTGTTACGGTCATCGAAATATGGGTCGCTGACGAATTGCTTGTAGCTTAGCAAGTAGATTTTATCATTCGTGTTATCGCAGGCATGGGGGTTAGGCTCTTCGTCGGTCGTCGAGGCGGAATTATCAACCTCTATCGTCTGGATGTAAGTGTCATCGCTAGGAAAAACTTTGTTGAAGAAATCACCGGTAAGCCAGGTTCTTATCTCCGATTTTTCATAGTTATTAGGATAAGTTCCGGTGTAGTCATATTCATCCCCGAACCTATGCTGATCAAGGAGAAGAGTCGAGATAAGAGAATAGGTATTGTTCGAGGAAGAGATGATGTTCCATTCAACCGGATCACAGCTGAACCAATATTCATCATCTTTGACAATTGTTGTCCCATCGTCGAACTTGCCAGTGGAATTGATGCCACATGGATTGGCGGCCAATTTGGCGTAATAGGCATTGTTTAGCTTATACCAGTCATTGCTCCCAGGAGCGCTTAAAGCGTCCAAAGAAGAAATCTTGGTATTATCAGAGATGTGATTTTGCGGATAGTATCCGTAGCGGACGCTCGTGAAAGTTGCATTAGTCGGAATATC
>CAVAYV010000084.1:0-2300 GCA_963593015.1 bacterium
GAATAGTATCAATCGGATATATTTGTTACCTAAAAATATAGATATAACCATTTTCTTTTTTTGGATTTTAAAGAAAAAGTGAGTATTTTTTGAAATGGTGCTATAATTCGCAATGTCAGGAGTGATAAAAATGGACTTCAGCACAGCATTAACCGTTATGATTGTGATGGCGATGCTCATTATGGGCGTTTCTATTTCTTTAAACTCCGCTTTCGATAAAAAGAGGAAAATTTATTCTTGGCTTTTGGCGGCTTGCATCATGGTTTGCAGTATTTGCGAGTGGGCTGGCATAAAACTTCAAGGTTTCGATAGGACACTATAAAATTACATATCGCCGTTAAAGGAATCGAACTGTCGCTTGCTCCATTTGTCGGAATTATTCCTGCTTATATAATTAGAAAAAGAAATAAGAATAACGTTATCGATTGGCTTATTTTCTCGGTATTAGCTGCAAATATCATCTTAGAATTTGCCTCCGCCTTCTCTGGGTTTATCTACAATGTCGATGAAAATAACTATTATCATCATTCAACGTTCTATTTCCTTTACTATATCGCTTATGGCTTTGGAATGGCTTATTTCATCTATACCATCATTCGTTTCTCGATGCACAAGAGAGCGTCTTTTCTCGTTCCTAATCTTTTAGTTGCTATTTTCATCGTGGTATCTTTGGGGATCTATATTTTCTGGGAAGGAATAGAAGTTATTGACTGGCTTGCCATATGCATCGCCTCAATATTCTTGCTTAAATTTTATGGCGATGTTCTTTCGAACACAGATGGTTTGACCGATGTTCTAAATAGGATGGCCTTTGAAAATGCAATAAAGAATGTTTCGTATGAGACAACGGTTATTTATTTCGATGTGAACGAATTTAAACAAGCCAATGATAAATATGGTCATATCTTTGGCGACGAATGCCTGATTAAAGTTGCAAAAAATCTTAAGAAAGCATATGGAAAGTATGGCAAGATATATCGTTATGGCGGAGATGAGTTCTGCGTCATTCTCAAAAAGAAAAAAGTCGATGTTAGCTTGCTTAATGAAAAATTCAATAAGTTAAATAATGAATGTTTATTAGAAGATGCACGTTTCCCTGGAGTATCTTTAGGGTCGGCTGCCTACAATCCCGAGACGGATGAAATTCGTGACGTTTTAGAGAAAGCTGATCAAGAAATGTATAAAAATAAGGAAATTGCCCATCAAATGTCGATCAAACAACAAGAAATATAAGAGATGCGTTATGCATCTTTTTCTTTCAATTTTTGCCGGTTTGTTTGCAAATTGTTGTCTATTTATTTAAATCTTAACAAATTTATATATAATAAAGTCAAATGAGGTAAGCATATGGATTTATTCAAAGGGAAAACAGTTATTATCACGGGTGGTGGTAGAGCGACTTTATCTGATGGCAGATGTGGTTCTATCGGATATGGTATTGCTACAGCATTTGCAAAAGAAGGAGCAAATCTTGTCATTACAGGAAGAAATGTTGCAAAACTTGAAGCAGCAAAAACGGAATTAGAAGAAAAATATGGCATTTCCGTTCTTGCTTTACAAGCTGATGTTTCTGATAAAAACGATAATGAAACGACGGTTAATGGAGTAATTGCTAAAACAATTGAAAAATTTGGAAGAATTGATGTTTTAGTTAATAATGCTCAAGCATCCGCTTCAGGGGTTCCTCTTGCGGAGCAAACAACTGAACAATTCAACCTTGCTTTGTATTCTGGGTTATATGCAGCATTCTATTATATGAAAGCATGCTATCCATATCTCAAAGAAACAAAAGGATCTGTCATTAATTTTGCATCAGGCGCCGGCTTATTTGGCAATTATGGACAATCTTCTTATGCAGCCGCAAAAGAAGGCATCCGTGGTTTATCAAGAGTTGCTGCAAACGAATGGGCAAAGGATGAAATCAATGTCAATGTTATTTGCCCTCTCGCTTGGACAAGCCAACTTGAAAATTTTGAAAAGCAATATCCAGATGCGTTTAAAGCCAACGTTAAAGTTCCTCCAATGGGACACTTCGGTGATCCGGAGACTGAAATTGGACGTGTATGCGTTATGATTTGCACGCCTGATTTCAAATACCTTACTGGTGAAACGCTTACTCTTGAAGGCGGCATGGGATTACGTCCTTAATCGATTGAAAACATAAAAATAAGCGAGACATGTATGAGTCTCGCTTTTTTTGATTAAATCAAAGATTTGCCCGTCCTATTTATGAATATCTTGAGCATGTTTGTTGGACCGTCCTTCTCATCTTCGACGCATTTAACACATTCTATATAAGC
>CAVAYV010000085.1:0-4770 GCA_963593015.1 bacterium
CCTATATGTCTTATATGCCATTTATTTGGCTACAACGGTATCTAGCTATCTCTTTTTTGCTTATAAAGGCTCAATATTGACTGTCTATCAAAGAGCGGATATCTCAGAAAAGATTCATATCGTCATTAATCTATGCAAGTATGGCATTCAGATCGCCGTGCTTTTTGCTTTTAAAAGTTACTACGCTTATGTGATTACTAATTTAGTCACTACGATTGTCTCTAATTGCTTAGTGGCTATAGCTGTCTCCAAACTTTATCCTGACTTAAAACCAGAAGGCAAAGCGTCTAAAGAATTAACGAGATTCATCTTTAAAAAGACTGGGGCGGTTATGGGACATAAGGTTGCTGGAACAGTCGTTAATTCCATTGATAACATTTTGGTATCGGCGATTTTAGGATTAACCATCGTTGCGCAATATAACAATTATTACTATATCTTAAGCGCCATAAGCGGTTTTTTAGGAATATTTGCTTCAAGTTTGACTCCGATCGTCGGCAACTATTTGATTAAGGAGAGCAAAGAGCAAAACTATAAGCTTTTCGAAGTGCTCCATTATTCAATGACTCTTATTATTTGCATTTGTTGCTGTTGCTTTATTTCCATGTATCAGCCCTTTATTACCCTATGGGTTGGCGAAGAGAACAAGATGTCATATTGGATTGTCGTGCTTTTGGTCATGCTTTTCTTTGCTCAAAAATACAGAAGCATCATTTTACTATTCAAAGATGCGGCGGGCTTATGGGAAAAGGATTTGCCTAAGCCGTGGATCCAAGTGGTCGTGGATTTAGTCATCGATATCTGCTTATTGAATACGATCGGCATTTATGGCGCGGTTATATCCTCTATTGTCGTGGAATTTTTCGTGGCCTTCTTTTATGAATCTTTCGTTGTTCATAAGTATTGCTTTGAGACCAAGCAAAGGAAGTTCCTATTAGCCACGGCTTTTTATATTGCGATCATTACTGGCTCTTGCTTTGCTACATATTATGCAACTAGCGTCGTTAATTTTGCTTCCCCTATCTTGAACTTATTCATCTATCTTTTGATTTCCCTCGCTATAGGAGGCATTGCCTTTTTATTGGCGACATGCTGGACGAATGAGTTTAAGATGAGCCTTAGTTTCATAAAGGGAAAGCTACCTCATAAATCGGGGGGGGTAACCCATAACTCTGATTTTGGTTTAGCCTACAATCAAAATAAATCGCTAGCAATTAAGCGAAATCTAAAATACTCGGCGAAGATTTGCACCGATTCCAATCTTAAATTGATTTGGAAAAGAACAAAATCTTCAAATGAATAGAGAGGTCGCTTAATGAAAAAAGTAGGAATATTCACGTTTAATACGGCATATAACGTCGGCGCGATAATGCAAGCCTATGCCTTGCAAGAAACAATAAAAAATCTTGGCTATGATTGCCAAATCATAAATTACCAAAACGAAGCCTTTTATGGATATATCGATAATGTCCATTTCTTTAGGCAAAAGTCGCTTAAATCGAAAATACGTTATTTGATGCACGCCGTAAGACATCCCATCTTTAAAACGAAGGAAAGAAAGAAGATTGATAAACTTGTTTCTTTTTGTAAGGAACATTACGATTTGACATCGCCTTATACTTTGAAAGATGTTTATAAGTCAAATGAAGTGGTTGACACTTTTGTCTTAGGGTCCGACCAAGTTTGGAGAAGCTGCCTATATGGATATGATCCTAGCTATTTCATGGGCTTCGTAGATGAAAATAAAAAGCTAATCACTTATGCCGCGAGTTTCGGGAAGGACACCATCACTGGCTTTGAATACTACAAACTTAAAGATACGATTCATAAATTTGACGCCATTTCGATGCGTGAAAGAAGCGGTTGCAAAATCCTAAAGCAATATTTTGATACTGATTCCACGAATGTTTTAGATCCAACTTTTTTGCAAAAGAAAGAATTTTGGTTTAGTTTAGCTAGTCAATCAAAATTAAACATCAAGAAGCCATTTATTTTCATATATTTGGTTGCCACTCCCACTAATTTATTGAAAGCTGTTGAAGAATACGCGAAGAAGCACCATTACGAAATCTATTCCTTTAGTCATCTCAACGCAAAGATTAAGTATCGCTGTGTGAGCGACGCTTCACTCGAAGACTTTTTGTATTACATCAAAAATGCCAAATGCGTTTTTACGACATCCTTTCATGGTCTTGCATTATCGATCAACATGAACACCGATCTTTATTTTGAGCTATCGCGAGAGACAAATAACGCAAATGCTAGACTCGTCGATCTTTGCTCATCTTTAGGCCTATTGGAGCGCGAAATCAAAGAAGCGAGCGTTATTGAAAAACCGATTGATTGGGACACTGTCAATTCGAAGCTAGACTCATTACGCGATCATTCCCTTGCTTATTTAAAGGATAACCTAAAATGAAGAAGAGCAAATTGGCGGCAATAAATGTATTCATTGGCCTATTCAGCCAAATCATTGTTTTGGCGCTTGGTTTTGTCGTTCCTAAAATCATCATTAATAATTACGGATCCGACACAAATGGATTAACGAATACCATTTCTCAAATATTCACTTATATTGCCTTATTAGAAGCGGGGATTGGCCAAGCCACCCAAAACGCTTTGTACCCCGTTTTAAAAAAAGACAATCACGAAGATATTTCTAAGATTATGTCAATTAGTCGAAGATATTATCGAAAGATATCACTTTTCTACGCAATCGCAGTTTTAGGAGTCGCCATTGTTTTGCCTTTCGTTTTAAAGACCAGCGTCGATTTTATAACGATATTTTTCTATGTGCTATTTGAGGGGCTGACTTCTTTGGTGGGTTTCTATTTCACTGGATTATGGAGCTTATTCTTAAATACCTCTGGCAAAACCTATTTCACCAACATCGTGAGCCTTTTATGTAGGATTCTTCAATATGCCGTGAAGATTGTTTTAGCTTTATATGGCGTAAATATCCTTTTCATTCAACTAGGCTATTTCGCTGTGTCTTTGGTTTCATTAGCGATTTATGGCATTTATATGAAAAAGAAATATGGATGGATCGATTATTCTTTGTCCTCCAAAGTCGATAAGTTGCCAGATAGGAACGCTTATATCGTTACTGAGATTGCTGGGGCGATCTTCAGTGGCACTGATATGATTGTTCTATCAATCCTGGTGTCAACTTCCTTATCAAGCGTTTATTCCGTCTATAACATGGTGTTCCTTGCAATCAATGCCCTGATTAATGGCGTTTATAACGCGATTAAATACATTCTTGGGCTGACTTATGCCGAAAATATTGAGAAGTATAAGAAAGTCCATGATGCCTTTAATTCCCTTTTCCTTGGCGCGATGACGATATGTATGTGCGTCTGCCTTTGGCTAACCTTGCCTTTTGTTAATCTCTATACAAAAGGCGTGAGCGACATCAATTACATATATGAATGGCTGCCATTTTGGTTCTCATTAGTGCAAATGCTTTCAATGTCTAGATTTGTGGCAGGCAATTTAAGTGGGATCGCCGGATACGCAAAACAAGTAAGCTATGCGTCTTTGACTGAGGCAATAGTGAATATTATCGGAACGGTTGTTTTGGTGTATTTCTTTGGAATATACGGGGCGATTATTGCCACCGTCATTGCCTTGCCGATTAAGGTTATTTACGTTAATTACATCGCCGAAAAGAAGATTATGAAAAGAAGTCCCTTTAAGACTTTGTTAATCTTCGGCGTCAATTACCTTATTTTTGCTGGCACAGTCATTTTGAGCTTGTTCTATAAGCCAAACGTGAATTCCTATGGAATATTCATCGCATGGGGATTTGGGCTAACGGCGATTTATACCGTTTTGGTTTTTGGGCTAAACATCGCGATTAATAGGGATTTACCACCTTTGTTTAAAATGATCTTAAAAAGAGAAAAGGGGCATAGATAAAATGGAATCAAAAGATTTTGAAATGCAAGAGTATATATTGATGCAAAATGATTTTGAATCACGCTTAGCAAGCAGAAGCGGTGGCGCTTTTGCGGCGATTTCTGATGTTGTGCTTAAAAACCATGGAGTGGTTTATGGCGCTATATTAACCGATGAATTGGAAGTTAAGCATGCCCGTGCATCAACTTTTCTAGAGCGTGACAAAATGCGTGGCTCAAAATATGTTCAAAGCAATCTTTATGACATCTTCCATAGCGTCAAAGAGGATTTGGACAAAGGGCTACTAGTTCTTTTCAGCGGAACATCTTGCCAAACTGCCGGATTAAGAAGCTATCTTGGTGATGATGTTTCTTCCATTCCGAATCTAATAACTTGCGATATTTTGTGTCATGGCGTGCCGAGCCAAAATCTATTCCGAAGCTTTATAGAATACGTCGAAGACGTCAAAGGGAAGAAAATCAAGACGATTGATTTTCGGAATAAGCTTAAACTAGGCTGGGCAAGCCACAAAGAAACGATCGCTTACGAAGATGGAAGCGAAGAAGACGCCTATATTTGGAGCAGGTTCTTCTATTCCGAAGCTATTATGAAACCATCTTGCCATAATTGCCCTTATCATTCCTTGAATAGACCTTCCGATATCACGATTGCCGATGCTTGGGGGGCGATTAAAGATCAACCAAAACTAAATGATGATAATGGCATCTCTTTGGTGCTTTGTAACACCCAAAAGGGCTTTGATTTATTCAAAAAGATTGAAGACTGCTTGATTGAAAGAATCGAATTGAGCGAAGCTTATAAAGAAGGCCCAATCTCCAAAGATTATGCCACACCTTATTATGCAAATCG
>CAVAYV010000086.1:0-15867 GCA_963593015.1 bacterium
ATGTTGGACTGTGGACTATGCTTGAATTAAATTGTAGAGCTATTGAATGCAATGCAGTCGTTCATTCCTTATTTTTATGTATTTTGGCTAAAGAACATCTCGCAAAACACTTTATCGTTTTCGATATGAAACACCATTCTATCATTTGAAGCAGATTTTGCATCGATTTCTAGAATAACAGGATAGAGTCTCTTCTTTTTTTCAACAAGTATTGCTGCTGTTTCAATAACCCTAGACAATTGGATATATTGCCTGTTAAAAGGTAGTAGTCCATTTTGAAGTATGGCATCTATGAATTTATGGGTAGCCCCGTGGTAAAGAATAACAAAAGGAAACTTTTTCACTTTGTCATCTTGTTCGGAACTGAATGACCATATAAGGTTCTAATTTTATCACCTACTATTTCATACCTTTTCTTATCTGAGGTTTCTATAATGAGTTTAAATTTTCTATCGCAATATCTCTTTCATATTCTTTTGATGAATTAGAAGAATCTAAAAGCTGATTTATATTGACGAGAAGATAAAACCATCTGCTATGCCGGAGAGATTAGAATGAGCTGTGACGTTATTGAAAAACCTACGCGGCAGGCAATGATAACGTCTAATTATCCTTGCAACCAACAGGCCTTCATGAGTGGGCAGCTAAATTAGCTCTCCAAACAATCGGCCAAATAAGATAGATTGGAAATCATGCCTAAAAGAAATTGCTTTATTGCTTAGCCATTTTGTTTGCCAAAGTGCTTTGTAGCTCAATAAACGGACGTGATACTTCATCGATTGAGTCTTTGCAATCATTGTCGAGCCAATTGATGAGGACGTTATATAAAGCCCCTGCGACAAAATAGGCAATGTATTTATCAAGCTTAACCGGAAGGTTTTCCAAGAATTCCGTGGAAAGGAATCTCAATAATTCAGAATCCAATCCTGCCTTCCGTAGGCTCTTGTTCGCGTTCATGTTTGCTTTGAAGAATAAGAATAGGCCGAGAATCACCAATTCATTGGTTTGAGCTGAATTTGGGTCAGCGAGCTTAGTTTGCTCTAAGAACCTATTTTTTGTTAGGGTAAAGAAACGGATCAAGATATCTTCTTTGCTATTGAAGTGCCTATAGTAAGTGACACGGCTTAAGCCTGCTTTTTTGACGATGTCGGTGATGGAAATATCTTTGTATTCCTGCTCATTCATCAAAGACAATAAGGCGTTTGTGATTTTGGTATCAATATCAATTTGCTTCATTGTGGCTGCCTTTCATTATTTTCAGATACATACTACAACAAAAGGTATTAGATATCATTAAGGAATTACAAAAAATATAAAAATGTTACATTTAATTGATGAATAAAAATAGAAGATTCGCGATTCTAAAATTGTTTTTGCATATCTAATTGTTTTTTGAATATGTCTTAATGGAATATTTCCTAGAAACCCGTGAATTAATAAAGAAAAAGCCCAATTTGATATTGAGCCATCTTCATCTTTAATGGTCGGAACGATGAGATTTGAACTCACAACCTCTTCCACCCCAAGGAAGCGCGCTACCAAGTTGCGCTACGTCCCGACACGAGCATTATTATATATTCACTGAGTGCTTTTTCCTTAATGTTTTTATCTTTTTCTTTATAATAACTTTTATGGATTCAAGAAATTACATCATCGTTAAAGGCGCTAGAGAAAATAACTTAAAGAATGTGGATGTGGCTATTCCTAAGAATACTTTGACAGTGTTTTCAGGATTATCCGGGTCAGGCAAATCAACCTTGGCCTTCGATACTATTTATGCCGAAGGGCAAAGGCGTTACGTTGAGTCTCTTTCTCCTTATGCCCGTCAGTTTTTAGGCGGCGTCGATAAACCGGACGTCGATAGCATCGAAGGATTATCGCCCGCTATTTCGATTGATCAAAAAACGACGTCCCATAACCCCAGATCCACAGTAGGAACGGTCACGGAAATCTATGATTTTTTGCGATTGCTTTTCGCTAGGGTCGGCTTACCTTATTGCCCAAGGCACAATATTCCGATCGTTTCTTTTTCTCCGACCGCGATCACCGATATCATCAATGAATATCCTTTAGGGAGCAAAATCCAGATTTTGGCTCCTATTGTCAAACATGAAAAAGGAACTCATAAAGCTCTATTAGACAAATTAAAGAGCAAAGGATTTGCAAGAGTTCGCGTTGACGCGAATATTTGTCTAATCGAAGAAGTTCCGCCTTTAGACAAAAACAAGCGGCACGATATTGAATTGGTCATTGACCGCCTTCTTTTAAAAGAAGGAATCAGAAGTCGAATCTTTGAAGACGTCAATCTTGCCTTAGATCAAGGAAAAGGCGAACTGATCGTTCTCGCTGATGGCTCTGAAAGATTGCTCAGCTCAAACCATACTTGCCCAGAATGCGGATTTTCCGTCCCTAAATTGGAGCCGCGCCTGTTCTCCTTCAACGCCCCTTTAGGGTATTGCGAATCCTGCAAAGGCTTAGGGATCAATAGATCCGTCGCGATTGACTTATTGGTGCCTGACCCTAATAAGACCATCAATGAAGGGGCTATCCGCTACTACAAGAACTTAGTTGGAAGCTCGAATATCGAATGGCAGGATTTCTGCATTTTGATGGATGCTTTCCATATCCCCTATGATGTTCCTTGGAAAGATTTGACCGAAGAGCAAAAACACATTATTTTGTACGGATCGGAAAAGGAAATGGTCCGCGAGATAAAAACCTCTTCCGGAAACATCATGCATAAGCGTGGCGTTTTAGAGGGGGTAAAAGTCAAAATTGAGAGGCTTTATAACAACACCACCTCAAAATGGATGGTCGACTATTACGAATCTTTTATGCGCGACAGCGTTTGTGAGCATTGCCACGGGTCAAGGCTTAATGAAAAGGCTTTGTCAGTGAAAGTCAATGGGCTCAATATTTACGAAGCGACCTGTTTGCCAATAAATAAGCTTTTGGAATATATCAAAGAAACGAAAGAGAAATTGACGCAAAACCAGCTTAAAATCGCTGATTTGGTTTTGAAAGAGATCTATAACAGAGCGAAGTTTTTGGCGGATGTCGGATTAGATTATCTGACTTTATCACGCCTAGCGATGACTTTGTCTGGCGGCGAGAGCCAGCGCATTAGGCTTGCCACCCAAATTGGGAGTCGCCTTTCTGGCGTTTTGTATGTTTTGGATGAGCCTTCGATCGGCTTGCATCAAAGGGATAACGCCAAATTGATTGACACTTTGAAAGAGATGCGCGATTTAGGGAATACTTTAATCGTCGTTGAACATGACGAAGACACAATGAGGGCGTCTGACTATATGGTGGAAATTGGCCCAGGAGCGGGAGTTCATGGCGGAGAAGTGGTGGTAAGTGGCACTCCTAACGATGTCATGCATTGCGAAAATAGCATCACTGGCGCTTATTTGTCTGGGCGTAAATTCATTCCGACCCCTTTAAAAAGAAGAAAGGGCAATGGCAAAAAGATTGTCTTAAAAGGGGCGAAATGCCATAACCTAAAAAACGTGAACGTCACTTTCCCTTTGGGAAAATTCATCGTTGTCACAGGCGTTTCGGGATCAGGGAAATCCTCTCTTATCAATGAGACTTTGACTAAGGCCATCCAAAAGAATCTGACGGGGAATGAGACTTTCCCTGGCGCTTATTCTTCGATATCAGGATTAGAGAATATCGATAAATTAGTGAATATTTCCCAAGAGCCGATTGGCCGGACCCCTCGTTCTAATCCAGCCACGTATTGCAAGGTTTTTGATGATATCAGGGCATTGTTTGCCGAGACTGAGGAAGCGAGGGCGAAAGGCTTTGATAAGGGGAGATTCTCTTTTAACGTCCCTGGGGGAAGATGCGAAAAATGCCAAGGGGCTGGGGTGACTTATGTCCCGATGAATTTCTTGCCCGATGTCTATGTCAAATGCGATGAATGCAATGGGAAACGCTATAACGAGGAGACTTTGTCTTGCCTTTACAAAGGGAAATCCATCTATGACGTTTTGGAGATGCGAATCGAAGAGGCGATGCATTTCTTTGAGAATCGCCCCAAAATATACCATTCCATCAAAACTCTTTACGATGTCGGGCTAGGATATGTGAAACTAGGTCAAGCGGCTACGACTTTATCCGGTGGCGAAGCGGAAAGGGTCAAACTCGCCAATGAGCTTCAGCGTCGCCCCACTGGCAAAACGGTATATGTTTTGGATGAGCCAACCACAGGATTGCACACCGATGACGTCAAACGCTTGATCAAGGTTTTGTCTTCGATTGTCGACCATGGGGACACCGTGATTGTGATCGAACACAACTTGGATATGATCAAAGTCGCGGATTATATTATCGATATTGGACCAGAAGGAGGAAATAGAGGAGGCAATATCATCGCCTGCGGAACCCCTGAAGAAGTGGCGGAAGTAAAAGAAAGCTATACTGGGCAATATTTGAAGAAAGTCTTGCAAGAAGCGAAAGACAAGGGGCAATTGGAGTAGTATAGTTTCAAAGTATGGGTTTAAGCATTGCAATTTTAGTTATCGGCTTATTAGTGGCCATTCTCGGAATCTATTCAGTGGTCCGGTTTTCTCGTTCTTTCATCTCTAATATCGCCCATAAGGATTTTGATACGAGTGATTTGCGCCTATTTTATGCCTCGCCTGCCTTAATTGGCGCTGGTTTAGGAAGTGTTGGCGCCGCTTTGTTTTTGATGCATGAGGAATGGGCTTCGAATAGGGCCTTATACATGGTTCTTTTTATCTTGGGCTTATTCGCTTTTGGATTTTGCGCGGGATTGCTAGGCGAAAGCGCCGCTATTCGAAGCTTAAAAAAGAAAAAAAGTGATAATCTTACCAAAACCCTTAATTGGACATTTTACATTTCCATCATCTTGACCGTTATAAGCTTTTTGGTCTTCATGGAAGGAATTGCTCCTTTCTTGGAATATCCTTTGACCAGTGGCTTTGCCATTGGGTCGAATGGGGCATATTTAGTCAGTGCCGCCAATAGGGCGAAAAGCGGCGATTTCCATTTGGCTTGGTATGGTGTCATAATCGTCTCTGGCGCTTTTGTCGCCTATTTGGTCTCTGACGCAAGAATGTATCGCGAATATCATAAGCATGGGCTTCTTGATATCGTCATACTTGTTGCCTTCCCTTCTGGCATTATCGGCGCAAGAGTCTGGTATGTTATTGGAAATTTCGAAAGAGAATTCGCCAATGGCAAATCCAATCCAATCGCGATTTGGGATGGGGGCTTAACGATTCTTGGTGGTGCTTTGGCGGGCGTCATTGCCGGCTATTTGGTTGTGAAATTCTTCAAAAAGAAAATCGATCCTCGCTATGCCTTAGATGCCGTTGTCCCAACTATCCTATTAGCCCAAGCGATTGGGAGATGGGGCAATTTCTTCAATAATGAGGTGTATGGCCAAACCGTTTCGATGGATGGCTGGATGTGGCTTCCGACTTGGATCCGGAACCAAATGCATTTCAATGGCTATACAGGGACTTTCTTAGAGGCGGGCATGATGAATGTCCCTTTATTCCTAATCGAGGCTTTGCTTAATGTCGCGGGATTCTTTATCATCACCCTTGTCTTTGAAAAACTACTTAAAAAATATATCGTCCGTGGCGATTTGACTGGTTTGTATTTCATTTATTATGGGTTAGTCAGGGTCATCATGGAGCCAATGCGCAATTCTAGCTTCAATATGGGGTCTGACAACGCTTGGAGCGTCTGTAACTCCCTTATCTATATCGTCATTGGCTTAGGGTTATGCTCTTATTTCCATTTGCATGATTACTACAAAAAGAAGGAAGACCATAAGAAATGTGTTTTGCCTTTTAGCAGCGCTTTGGTGATATTCGTCGGCCTATTCTTCTGCTTCTTGCCCTCTTTATCTGGCGGCTATACCGATGGCAGCAACAATGCCAAACTATTGACGACTTATCAAGGATTTGAAGTCTTATTCGGTGGCAAATTGCCTTTGCTTCTTGTGGGTTTTATTTTGATCGTTTTGGCGTTGCTATCCTCTATTGCCTCAGGATTATTCATCATCAAAGACAATGAAAAATTATCAAAATACCTCGCGATTGCTTCAGCGGTATCGAGTTTTATTGGCATTTGCTTCTTCTTATTTGGCCAAGGGGTTAATTCGCTTCCAAAGGTGTATGATGGCTATAGCGTCACTTATTCTTTAAGCTATGGCTTCTTCTTATTGATCGGCTTTGCTGCTTGGGGCGCTGCTTTGTCGATTGACTATTTGACGACTTATAAGGAAGAGAAAATATATTCCACAAGTTTAGAGGATGAGGGAAACGAGGCAAAATAGCAAGAAAAATGGCCTAATGAAGCAAAGGCCATTTTTAATTAGTTGATTTGTTAACTAATTGTTGAAATTTCAGGCGTTTGGAATATTTTATTAAAATCTTGATTTTCGTAACGTAGGATTCGAAAACGATCAAGGGAATATACAAAGTAGGAAAAGGAGATATATTCATGGAAAAAAAGAAAATAGCCCTTTTTTGCCTTTCTAGCCTTGCCATCATTGGTAGCGTAGGCAGTTTGGCATCTTGCGGCGGGAACGGTAACGATTCCGGAAATGAGGGGGTATCAACCTCTAGTAGCTCCAATAGCGTTACTTCTTCTAGTAGCTCAAGCTCATCAAGTTCATCTAGCTCTTCAAGCTCATCAAGCTCATCAAGCAAGGCCGCTTATTCTTGGAGCGAAGACGATAAAGCTCTTTTGGCTAAATATGGCCTTAGCAATCTGAAAACAGATTTGTTCTATGGCGATATCAGCGTCGCCGAATTGACGAATGACTATGGAATCAAATATCTGGAGATTTCCGATTGTGCCTTAGATTTTTCTATCAAAAACCTTTACAAGGATTTAGAAAAAGATGGATGGGGCGCCATCACCACTTATAATGGCAATGTAATTAGAACCGATGATTATGGCACTGAATTTGCCGAATTGACCAAAGCTGGCGAAGAAGGAAGCGCGTATGACCTTGCCTATTTCCATACAGATGCCGCTTGGAGTGGGACTACCTTAGTTCCAGCTGGGAACGTTATCCAAGTCAACGCGGATCTAACGACAGAAAAAAGTGGCGATAGTGCCTGGAGCGATGATGATTCTTCCGTTATGAAAGACGCGCTTACACTTGCTTTGCCTTTCATTGAGCTCGGAAAAGAGAACTTAGTCAGTTACTATAAAGATTATGATTCGATTCAAATGCTTGATACTTATTACAAGGATCAGTCCAAAGATTATTATGACATATTGATCGGAGACGGCTACACTTTGGATGCCGAAAGTAGCAAAAAATATGACGCTTATGTCGTGAGCAAAGCCGTAGATGGCGGCACAGTCAACGTCATGATCAACTACTATTCTGGCAACGGCGTCATCGCTTATTATGAAGCTGATGTAAAGTCCTACACCTCTTGGCCAACTGAAGTCACTAATGTCATTAAAGAAAAAACTGGCTTTGATGTTCCAGAATTCCCTGTCGCCGATGGCGGAAGTTATCTCGCTTATAAGAAAGGCGACGTCTATACGATTTACACTCTCGATAAGGATTCTGAGTTTAATTATGAGACTTATGACCTATTGACTTTGCAAGATCCTTCTTATGATTACGCCGAGACGATTTCAATGAACGGCTTATCATTCGTTGATCCTGAAGACGAGGAAAATGAGATCGGGCATGGCGTGCAAATCACCGTCAAAAAAGCCACAAGCACTTTCGTTGACGCTTGGCCAAGCGATAAAATAACCGACACCGTCAGTAGCATTCTTAACGTGACTGGTGTCACTATTCCAGAATTGCCATCCGACAAGATCCCTGATACTGGCAAAAAGGTCAAATATAGCGTCAATGGCCAAGAATATTATGATGAGCAATATGCTTCTTATTATGATGAGATTAAGGAATTCCCTTCTTGGTATAATTTGAGCGATGACGCCACCGATGATGAAATCAAGGCAAAGGCCGAAGCTTTAGCCAAAAAAGGAATGGGCATTTCGATTTCGGTCTTCGATGTCAATTTAGCGGCGCAAAACGCTTATCAAACTATTTTGGAAAACGCCGGTTGGTGCTTATGCACTGGCGAATGGGGCGAAACATGCTATGAAGACGCCGATGGCAAAATTTGTATCACCTTCTCCGGAGCTAGCTACGAAGATTTTGATTGGAAAGGCACATCTACCTTCACTATTACTTCCGGAAGTGGCGAGAAGCATGAACCGGAATTCAAGTTCGATGATGCTGATAACGAAGATGGCGTAGAAATCGGAATCGGAAAAGAAAAGACCCTTAGCTTAACTAAGAGAATGCTTCCATATGAAGTCACCTATACCTCTAGTAACACCAACTTCACCGTCACAAAAGATAGTAACGGCGATGCCCTCGTCGCGGTTTCCGAAAATGCCACCGATAACGAAGAAGCGGTGATTACCGCTACACTCACCAACACCGCGACTGGTGAGACAATGACTACGACTTGTAAAGTTGTCGCTAAGAAGGTCTATAGCTATAATGCGACATCTACCATGACTGCCGTGAAAGGCTTGCTTACAGCTAAGAATTACACTGATTTCACGGAATCAACAAGGAGCCAATGGGACCAGACCCATAATTTATTAACTGTGAATTTGGGGTCTACCACCATTGCCGATGCGAAGACTTTAGTCGAAGACCTGGTCCCGACTAAATTTACAGTATTGGATTATATAGATGATAATGGCGAAACACAAACTTGGTACACTGTCAACACTGAGACCGATAATTATTTCCAAAAGGGAACAATCGCTGTTGATTATAGTTTCCAGAATGATGATGAGAATTATGAGGAAACTGTAATCCTTAAATACTATATTTACACAAGCGGAACAGACACGATTCTCGTCGTCGAAACATACTAATCCAAAGAAAGCTATTCGGTTAGAAAACTGAATAGCTTTTTCTTTTACGCATATCGCTTTATTTTTTTAGGTTGTTATAGGAAAATATAAGTACACTTATAGTAGGAATTTGATTATGAAGAATATTGATGTCGTCATTATTGGGGCAGGCCCTGCTGGCTTAAGCGCCGCCATATATTTAGCCAGAGCCTCCAAAGATGTTTTGGTTTTGGATAAAGACGCCCCGGGTGGCAAATTATTGACCATTCCATTGATTGCGAATTATCCTGGGCAAGAAGATATAAAGGGCCCGGATTTAGCGATGGTGTTTTTGAATAAAGCCATGAAATTCGGGGCAAAATATGAATATGGGTCAATTTCTTTGATTCAAAAAGAAAATGGCAAATTCGTTATCACCACTGACATTGAGAAAATCGAAGCCAAAGTGGTTATTGTTGCCACAGGGCTAAGCAATGTGCCTTCTATCAAGGGCGAAAAGGAGTTTCTCCATCGTGGTGTTTCCTATTGCGCGACCTGCGATGGAAGATTCTTCGTCAATAAGCCGATGGCGGTCATTGGCGATTCGGAGCAAGCGGAAGTGGAAGCGGATTATCTCTCTTCGCTCGCTAGCGATGTGTATTTTTTCCGTAATAGCGAAATCTCTTTGGAATCCCCTTACTATTCTTCGTTATTGAAGAAAAAGAACATTCATTTCATCTACAATGCGAAAATAAAGGAAATCAAAGGGGATAACGCGGTCAATTCTTTAGAATATGTTTTGGATAATGAGATAAAAGTTCTTGAGGTTAATGCCGTTTTCCCGCTTGATGGAGAAAAAAGCGCATCGTCTTTTTTAAGCACATTGCCTTTAGAGATGAATAAGGGGTTCATCAAAACAAACGAAGATATGGAGACTAATGTCGAAGGCTTGTATGCGATTGGCGATATCCGCGAAAAGAAATTAAGACAAGTGGTGACGGCTTCTAGCGATGGCGCGATTGCCTCTTCTAGCGTCATCAGGTATTTGAATAATTATGGTAAATAAGGTCGAAACTTTTGCCTCCTCTGTCAAAGAAGAGGTGGTTTTGTCGATTCGCGATAACTCTGATAAAAGAGCCTTATTAGCAAGCTTTATCAAGATCAATGGGCATCTATGCTATTCCTCAGGGAAAGAGATTTTGCAATGCCATAGCGAGAAAGCCAACATCGCTAAATTCATCTACGGGTGCCTTCGTTCGCTATATGGGGTCAATGCCAGGTTCGCCTATACAAGAAGCGCTGGCTTTCTGAAACGCATCAATTACCTTGTGATCGTCGAGGAAGAGGCAACAGATATCTTGAATGATTTAGGGCTAGATTTTTTGGATTCTTCCTTGCCGAAGAATGTTTTAGCCAACGAATCGCAGGCGGCATCATTTTTTGCGGGGGCATTTTTGGCGGCAGGCTCTGTCAATGACCCTCAATCCACTTCCTATCATTTGGAGATTTCTTTGCTTGATGAAGAATACGCCAAAGCCTTAAGCAAGCTTTTGAATAAATGCGCTGGAGGAATATTCAATTCCAAAGTGACGAAAAGAAGGTCGCAGAATGTTCTTTATCTAAAAAAAGGCGACGATATTTCTAATTTCTTGATTTTGATCGGCGCGAAAGAAGCGTGTTTAAATTTTGAAAACGTGAGAATTGACAGGGATTTTGCTAATCAAACCAACAGGTTGGAAAATTTCGATTCCGCGAATATGGCCAAAACCTTAAAAAGCGCGGAAGAAGAGCTTAAATGCATTGAATATTTTGAAAAACACCAAGGAATTGAAAGGTTTTTCAATCCCAAACTCACGATTTTGTGCCGCTTAAGAAAAGAAAACCCCGATGCTTCCTTGCAAGAGCTAGCAGACCTACTAAGCGAAGAGATCTCTTCGAAAGTCAGCAAAAGCAATGTAAATCATCTTTTCCGTTTTTTAAAGAAAGCCTACGAGGAGGAAATTAGCCATGAAAAAAGTCGATGAAAGCAAAGTCTTGAAAGACCTTGGAAAAAGAATCGCTTATCTAAGACATGAAAAAGGCTATACCCAATTGTCTTTATCACTTGAGGCAAACGTGACAAAAAGCTATCTAAGCGACCTTGAAAGAGGAGCAAGAAATCCCTCGATCAAGGTTTTGTCGAGAATCGCTTTTGCTTTGTCTGTGCCCTTAGAATGCTTGTTCCAAAAAGAGGATTGAAGGAACGACATTCAGCTATATCGATATTTTATCTCAATTCTCTTTCCACTTTTTCGAACGTGTTGTATTATTTTAATTGCAGTTTATCTAAGGAGGACATCAGTAAATGTCAATTAAACTAGCTATTAACGGATTCGGCCGCATCGGACGTCTTGCGTTCCGCAGAGCCTATGAAGAAGGCGACTTCGAAGTTGTTGCCATCAACGACTTAGTCGATGCCGAATACCTTGCCTACTTATTAAAGTATGACACCACCCATCGTACCTGGATGAAAGACGACATCAAAGGTATCACTGAAAAAGACGCCAATGGCAATGTTACCAAAAACGTCATCGTTTTCAGAGGCAAAGAGATTCCAGTTCTCGGCCAAAAAGATCCTCATGATTTAAAATGGGGAAGCTATGGTGTCGATATCGTTTTGGAATGCACTGGCCGCTTAAAGAGCCGCGCTGATGGCAATGTCCATCTCGAAAATGGCGCCAAAGGCGTTATGATCTCTGCTCCAAGCAGCGATAAAGACATCCCAACCTTCGTCTATGGCGTTAATACCGACAAATTAACCCCAGATATGAAAGTCATCTCTGGCGCAAGCTGCACCACTAACTGCTTAGCCCCAGTCATGAAAGTCCTTAACGACGAATTCGGCGTCCAAGGTGGCACTATGACTACTGTCCATGCCTATACTAACGACCAAACCATCCTTGACCTTGCTTACAAGGATAAGCGTAGAGGCCGCGCCGCTGCCGCCAATATCGTCCCAACCACCACTGGAGCTGCCAAGGCCATCGGTCTAGTCATCCCAGAATTAAAAGGTGCTTTAAACGGCAACGCCATCCGTGTTCCTGTCACTGATGGATCTCTCTGCGATTGCACCGTTACCTTAAAGAAGAAAGTCACCGTCGCTGAAATCAACGCCGCTTTGAAGAAAGCCGCCGATGGTTCCTTACACGAAGCTCTTGCCTATAACGATGACCCAATCGTCAGCAGCGATATCTTAGGCAATACCCATGGTTCCATCTTTGATGCCACTATGACAATGATCGTCGAAGATCCAACTGGCGCCCAACACGTCAAAGTCGTTTCTTGGTACGACAACGAATATAGCTTCACCTGCCAATACGTCCGCTTAGCTCGCGCTTATGCTCACGTCCTCGGCGTTAAATAAGCTATCACCGATCAAAAATTAAGGATGCCGTAAAAGGCGTCCTTTTTATTTTTGGCTTTTAAGGGTTTTATATAGTAAACTATAATCGTATTGAGGAGATTTATGAAAAAGAAAAATTTGATTTTACCCGTGATTCTTCTTGCCACAACCTTAATGAGCTGCGGCGGAGGCAATAGCACCAAAGATTCCGAAGGAAGAAATCTTGAACTTACCCCAAGTGGACAAAAAATCGAGACAAAGAGTGGCATTTCTAAATTAGAGAAAGCCATTCAAGCTACCCCAAAACAAGATGTTTGGAGCTTTGTTGGATCTAGCGATTCCACTATTGATGTCGAAGGAAACGTGAAAAACGTAACGAGCAGCGGCAGCACTTCGACAAATTTCACTGTCAGCGTGACCGAGCCAATCATCGAAGGGCATTTCCAAAAATTGAACGGCTCCTCCATAAGCGATGCCAAGGCTAGCCTCAAGTTCGGCGGCGACATCACTTTGAATTATGGGGATGAAGGATCAAGCAGCCTTAGCAAAGTTTCTGGCACAAATACCTATGTTGCTGCCTACTTAGACGGCACGAAAACCTATGTTGATCCAACTGGCGCCAAAAACTTCGCATCGAATTTAGTCTCTGCCTTCCTTGACAGCCTTGCTGGATCTGTGATGGATATTTATTTTGGATATGGTTACTATATTGATAATGGTTTTACCGATGAGGAAATGCCATTAATTCCTTCTAACATCTTCTCTGACATTGATAATTATCTTTCTTTGTTTAGCGAGCATGCGGATGACTATGCCAAATTCTTGAATGTTTATTCCGATAATGGAAATTATTCCTTCTATTTGACCTTGAACAAGAATGACATCATCACACTCGTTAGCGACGCTCAAAAGAAAGCCGAATCCGTCATATCGACTTCCCTTTCTTCGGTCGATTATGCCACCGAATTGGAAGACTTAAGCGTCAATGCTTGCGAATTTGTGGTCACTTTCAATGAAAGCGCCATCCTTTCCACCAAATATAACATCGATCTTACTAACGTCACTGAATCTGAATCCTATGATTATGACGCTTTATCTTCGACTTTTGTCAAAACTGGAACTTCCACTACGACTTACGCAGTCAAAGCCAAAGGCGGTTTAACCTTCGGGAACGTTGCTCCAACCATTCCTGCTGACGTGAAAAAATACGTTAACGGATCAGATGCTTTCACCGCTTTGCTTGAATTATTGGAAAAATATCTTTCAGGCGATAGCTTCTTTGGATTTGACTTCTAATTGGTTAATCGGTAAAAACGCACCAACTCTCCCTTAATCCTTAAAAGGATTATGGAAGAGTTTTTTTCTTGTGGTAATATAAATGCGAAAAGGAGCAAAAATAGAATGCTTACTGTAAAAGACCTTAATAATTTAGAAGGCAAAGTCGTCTATGTCCGCGTTGATTTCAACGTGCCACAAAAAGATGGAGTTATCCGCGATAACAATCGTATCAAAGCGGCCCTCCCAACCATTGAAGAACTCACCAAGAAAGGCGCAAGAGTTCTTTTAATGAGCCATTTAGGCAAAATCAAATGGAAAGAGCCAGACGCTTCCAAGATCGAAGCGATGAAAAAAGCCAACAACATGGCCCCAATCGCCAGCGAACTCCAAGCTTTGCTTCCAAACACCAAAGTCAGCTTTGTGAATGCTACCCGCGGCGAAGAATTGAAGAAGGCTGTTGCTAGCTTAGGCAATGGCGATATCCTCCTTGCCCAAAATACGCGTTACGAGAAGGGTGAAGAGAAAAACGATCCAGAATTATCCGCTGAATGGGCTTCTTTGGCTGATGCCTATGTCATGGATGCTTTTGGCAGCGCTCACCGCGCCCACGCTTCCACCGTTGGCGTTCCTTCAATCTTGAAAGCCGCCAATAAGCCAGTCGCTCTTGGCTATTTAATGCTTAAAGAAGTTGAGAACCTTTCCCGCTGCGTCGAAATCAAAGATAGCGATCGCCCATATGTCGCCATCCTTGGAGGTTTCAAAGTCTCCGATAAGATTAAAGTCATCGATTCCTTGCTAAAGAAATGCGATTACGTCTTAATCGGCGGCGCGATGACCTACACTTTCAAAAAATCCATGGGGATGAACGTTGGCAACTCCCCAGTTGAAGAAGACCAATTGGATTATGCTCGTAGTTGCATTGCTTCCGCCAAAGGCCGCTTGCTTTTGCCAACTGATGCCGTCGTTACCACAAATTTCGATTCTTCCGATACTTCCCGCACCATCAAAGTGGTCGATACCATTATTGAAAAAGGTGGCAATATCCCAGATGGATTCGAAGGTTGCGATATCGGTCCAAAGACAGCCGCTTTCTATAAGGAAATCATTTCCAAAGCCAAGATGGTTTTCTGGAATGGCCCAATGGGAGTCTTCGAGCAAAACGAATTCCAATCCGGAACCAAAGCCATTTGCGAAGCCATTCGTGATCTAAATGGCAATGCCTTCACTGTTTGCGGTGGCGGCGATAGTGCTTCCGCAGTCAAACAATTTGGCTATAGTGCTGACTTCAGCCATGTCTCCACGGGCGGCGGCGCCTCTCTTGAGATGATCGAAAATGATGGTCATCTTCCAGGCGTTGACGTTCTTCGTTAATTAGTTAGGAATGCAAAATGAGAAAAAAATTATTATTAGGCAACTGGAAAATGAACAAGACCCCAAGCGAAGCGAAAGCCTTTGCCCTTGCGAGTCATGACATGATCGAATTTGCTCTCGCTCACGATATCGAAGTGGGCGTTGCCCCGACTTTCGTCTGTTTATCGACAGTTAAAGAAAACATCAATCCAAAATGCATTGTTGCCGCCCAAAACTGCAACGAGCACGCTCATGGTGCCTATACTGGCGAAGTCTCGATCGGGATGCTAAAGGAAATCGGCATCAACACCGTTATCTTAGGGCATTCTGAGAGAAGAGAATACAATGGCGAAACATCCGAAGCCTGCAATGCCAAAATCAAAGCTTTGCTCGCTAACGATATGACTCCAGTTTATTGCTGTGGCGAATCGCTTGCTACTTACGAAGCTGGCGAAACGAAGAAATGGGTCGCCGAGCAAATCCGCACCGGTTTGAAAGACCTAACCCCTGAAGAAGCGGGTAAAGTCATCATCGCTTATGAACCGATTTGGGCGATTGGCACTGGCAAATCAGCTTCTAAAGAAATCGCCGAAGACACGATTGGATTCATCCGCCGCACTTTAAGAGAGATGTTTGGTAACGTCGCCGTTGATATGCGTATTTTATACGGCGGCTCTGTCAAACCAGAGAATGTTGCTAGCTATATGAGTCAAGAAGATATCGATGGCGCATTAGTAGGTGGTGCTTCTTTGGCTCCTGAGTCTTATAGAGGATTAATTGAAGGAATGCTTCAATAAATCTTCCAATAAGTCAGGCAATTGTGCTATTAATTAAGAGGTAGGAGATTTTCCTACCTCTTTTTAGGAGGCTTTTAAATGGAAGCAATTCAAATTGATTCACGTCGAGAGACGACTAGGGCCTTAGCAGTAGTGCTTGGGTTCATGTGCATTGGCTTATTGATCACCGCTATATCCTGCTTAGGC
>CAVAYV010000087.1:0-13263 GCA_963593015.1 bacterium
CGTAGAGCTGTCGCTGCTGCCGCTATTGGATGAGGTGCTACTGGTGTCGCCGGCGCCACTTCCGCTACATTGGGTGAGCCCGACTGATAAGCCAACGACCAATGCGATTATCGCGGCCGCCCCGCATGCGCCGACGATGATCTTGTTCCTTTTTGGGGCGAAGAAGGAAGCGACCTTACTCTCCTTCTTCTCTTCTTTGCTTTCAGTCTCTGAGGAAGATGAATCCCCCCCCTCGAGATCTTTCTTTTCGTTTTCTTCCATATGAATGAAACTCCTTTAACGTTATGAGTTTAATCGTTTAAAAATTATTTGGATACTAATATTTTTAAAAATATTAAAGTAAGGGAATATTTCAAAATTTCCCATCAAATATTAAGAAACGGTTTTTTAGATTTAAAACGAGGCAAAGTTTCTGCCTATAGGATTTAAGAGCTTTAAAATCGAAAAATGGTTTAGGGATTAAAATACAAAAAAGGCCACGTTTTGAAGTGGCCTCTTTTCTGAAATATCCGTTATTAGAATTTGATGCTTACGGCTGGACGGACGCAAACGGCATTCCAATAAGCGCCGACATAAGTCAGATCGCCATCGTCTCCGCCGACGATCCAAGCATTGTCTTTGCGGTAATCGTCTGGGGAACGGGTCCAATAAAGTGCTTTGTCTTCGTCATACACTTTAGCCCCTGTCGCTTTCGCAAAATCCGTCATAGAGCAGATTCTGGAGTCGTCATCATCATAGCCAAAGTAATCGCTATAATAATCCACATAGCTCAAGGAATAGACTTTGTCATTGGTGTTATCGCAAGCGCAGCTATTATTATCGCTATCGAGCGTCGTAGCGGCGCTATTGTCAACTTCGGTAGTCTGGACATATTTTCCGCTATCGCTACTAAAAATACGATTAAAGAATTCAGCGTTCATCCATCTTCTGATTTCTGAAGCATCATAAACGTTTGATTTTTCGCCGCTAGTTAAGGAATAGGTATGCGCTTCTAGCAATTTTGAAGTAAGCAAAGTATAGGTGTCATCTTTGGTTTGGAAAAGTTTCCATTCAACAGGCTCTACTTTAAACCAATAGTCTTGGCCGTCAGCGATTGTCGTGCCGTCAGAGAATTTGTAATCGCTAGCGTATGTGGTAGCGGTATGGCGGTAATAATATTCATCATTTAAGGTGTAGTAGCCAGCGGTATTAGGGGTAGTGCCATTAGAGACCAAATTATCCAATAATCCGCTTATCGTAGTGTCAGAGACATAAGATTGCGGATAATACCCGTAAATAACTTTATCGAAACTATCCCCGGCGTTATAGGCAATAGAACTATATTTTTCCCCGCAAATCACACATTCAGAGCTGATCGTCTTTGTGTCGGAATTCAAATTCAAAGTCTTGCAAACGGCATGAACCTCATCGCTAGAATGAGTGATGTCATAGTTATGGTAAGCGCCGCCATCGTCCTCATCTGGCGTTTCGATTATCTTAGTGACCTTTCCAAGATCGAAGAAGACTTTCTTGGAAAGGTTTCCATCCGTGTCTTTGATTTCATAAGAAGAATCGGTTTCATTGAAATTATTGATATAATCATCCTTCTCCCCTAGGTCAGAGAAATCCAAATCGACGGCGTTATTATAGACATCTTCCGTGATTTCCTTCTTTAAAACGCTGCCATGATAATCCTTGATTTTGTAAAATTTGTCATTCTCTTTGGTGTAATAGATATAAGAATCGGCCATGACTCTTTTATTATCGTAGCTAGTTTCTTTGTCATGAATTTTAGTAACATCGCCATGTCTAGCCTTATCAATAACGTGATTGCGGTCATAATAAGAGAGAGACCCATTATATTCAAAGCTGGTCTCGCTAGTTTCATAATCGCCGGAGAATTTGATGACATCATCCCAATTATAGCTATCGATATACGGGGTATATTCGACTTCGTGCTCGGTGTCGTATTGATGGCATGAAGTGCATTGGTAAGCCTTTTTGCCAACGGTAGTCTTACTCGCTGGAGTCATAATTTGCAAAGTCGTGCCCCAGGTGTGAGTGTGAACGCTCGTGCTAGAGCTAGATGAAGTCGATGAAGAATTAGATGTATCATCGCCTTTGGATGAGCTCTCACTTCCTTTGCTGTTACTAATGCTATTTCCATTGCTGGCATTGCCTTTGGTGAACTCGGTCAGTCCCACGGAAAGTCCGATAACCAAGGCAACGATTGCCGCTGCGGCAGATCCCCAAATAATAATCGGGTTCTTCTTTTTCTGATTTTTGTTTTCTTCCATATTCATAAATTACCTCGGCGGAAATTTTAAGAGATTCTCGCCAAATTTCAATATGTTTTAATTAAATTAAAAACATTGGCCACTACTTTTAGTTATGTCTAAAAGTTTTTTCGTATTGGAGCTTTCGCGCATTGACCAATCATTCGTAGCCTCTTTAAAAATCACATTCCTTTTTGGGAGCGTGATTCGTCTATTTTTTATTTGGCGTTCGCTTTTTCAGGATAAGCGACGGTTTGAATTTCTATTCTTTCCTGCTTATCGATCAAAGAATTCTTATAGCTTACCAAATCCGGATATTTTTGATCGAAATACGATAAATCATAGGAAGTGGCGTTTTCAATCGTGATGCTATATTCTTCATCGCCTGGTATATAGCAAACGAAGTTTTTCTTCATTGAGGCATAGCATAGCTTTCCATCCGCCAATAAGGAGCCATTTTCTAATCCCGCCACATCTTTTCCGTTTTTGTTTTTGATGATGATTTTGCTATCAGAATCCACTTCTGGGACTTGAAGATAATAATAGCTCCCATCATTGTGATAGGTTTTGGCTTTGCCATTATAATTCTGATCCAAAGCCATAAGGCTAGAAAGACAAACTTCAGGGAAATGGCCCTGGGCCAAAGATTTGATGTTATCGATTGAGAGGCAAGTGAAGAAATAATCGATATGCAAAGACAAGGTTTTGGCAAGAGCCACGACGAGGGTTTTCAAAGCGACGATGATCTCGCTTGGGTCATCGACGACGTCCATTGACTCAAACGCAGTCTTTAAGGCATATAGGATATCGGTTTCGAAAGCCTTGATATCATGCAAAAGGTTATTGACGACGATATCAATCGTGGAGTCATTAAGAAGGCATTTGGCCATGGCAATGCCTAAATTCATAAGCGAGAACTTGGTTTGGCCGTTTTTATATAGGATTTCGCAGATCGTTCTTAAACCCGCTTGCAAAGTGTTTGCATAATTATCTCTTGAAACAATGCCATATATCGTAAGATTATCGATCAGCTCGTCTAAAAATAGCCCGCTGCTCCAATTCTTCCTGACATAGCTTGAAGAAGAGATATCAAGCACTTCTTCCTTGCTTCCGCGCATATTGAAATCGGAAATAAGATAATCGCCTAAATTGTTCCGATCATCCATGCGATTGTAGTTATCAAGCATCTTGCTATCGAAATCGCTTGTGTCGCTATTCCTTATTTTGTCAGGCAAATAATAGTCAACGCCATATCTAGTGAACCTAAAATAAGACATCGCCACCTTTGGGACAGGATCATTTGAATTCACGATGTTATGAATATTGGAATATATGTCGCTACGAGGCGAGATTTCTTCATCGAAAGACGCCCCTTGCGGTGGCTCAAAGCAATAAGCGTAAAGGTCTTCTTTTTTTATTGTGACGCTCACACCATCAAAGATGGTTTTGTTTTCGGCGATCCTTCTATCGATTCTAGCCACCGCCAGATTATTCGTGGCGCCGCCTCTAGAATAGCCGACGCTCCATAATTTGATTGAGCCGGTGACACTATATGTTTGAAGATATTCTTTTAAAGAATCGAGATATATCGTCGCGGCTTCATAAAAGCCTTCATGCTCCACTCTTTCCTTGCCATCGCTCACGGTGAAATTGCTTGCCCATTCTCCTTCGTAACCGCCTCCTCTGATCCCAACGGCGATCAAAGTCTTGCCATCGATGACTTTTTTGGCAATGCAAACGCCTAAAGAGTCGGTGGACGGTTTCTCTTTGAAATACGAATTAGCATAGATATCTGAAAAGCCATTCGTGTTGAAATAGTCTTCGACATTGGCATATTTGTGTTCATAGGTGCTATTTTTGTTGCAGCTAAAAGACGCCATCGCCAAAGCTAAACTAGCGCTGGCCAAAGAAGGGTCATAAACGGTGGAATCTTTTTTGAAATAACCGTCGGTGTAATAGGCTTTTGCCGTATAATCGTCGCTGATTGACTGAGGATAATGAAAATCAAAGCAATTCACGTTGCTATTGCCGCAAGAGGCGAGAAAGGGAATCATTGAGCTAAAAATAAGAACCTTCTTGAATTTCATTAGGCATATTGTAGCAAAATTAAAGAAACGAATAATAAAAAAGTGCCGAAAATGGTATACTTCTTTCTTGTATATGGAAATTGCCATCGCCTATAACGAATTCCTTTATCGAAAAAGAAGAGAGAAGCATCTTTCAAAAAGGAAATTTGCCAAGTTTTTAAAGGTCCCATCCTTGTTCTATTCTTATTACGAAAACGGATATGTCAAACCGGGCAAAAAATACGCCAAAAGAATTTCCGAAGCCTTGGGCGAAGACTTTTCGAAATATCTTGAAGGGGTTTCTTCTTATCCTAGCCCCTTGGCCGAAAAACTAGGCTGGTTTGAAAAGCTTTATAAAAAAATATTGGCGAAAGCCTACATTCGAATCATTTTCATCATCTTGTTTTTAGGAGCCTTGGGAATGACGATATTTGGTTTCGCCCGCTATAACTATGTCATGGATCACGCCTATGAATTCTATAACGAGGATTATCTGACTTTCGTCAACAGGATGAGGGAAAAAGGCGACTCGACAATCTCTCTTCTCCACGAGATCTCTCGCCCAGAGATTCATAGCAAAGAAGGGGATAGATTCGTCTCCATCAGCGCCTCAAGCCAAGATTACGCTTTGAGGAATGTCACCGCCTATGTCTGCTACACCTCAAATGGCGCCAATTCTTACTATATCGTGCCAAATGACCCAAAAGAGGCCGTCACCACGATTGCATTTCAATACATCGATAGCGCTTCCCTCATCAAATATTCTGGCTCATTCACTAGGGAAAACACCGATTCGAAATTCGTTTTAGGGAAAGCGATTTATGATGATGCCTCCAATCCGCTTGAAGCTGGAACGCTTTACGATTTCATTGTCGCCACCGCGAATTCCCATATCGATGAGATTAATGTCTCTTTTACGACATTAATCAAAGAAAAGCTTGATTTGGATTATGATTTCTATAACAAACTACTAGTCGACCGCAGCGACAGCGCGATGGATAATCTTTATAGCGAGGTCTCTTCTTTAGGGATAGGCATAGGTGGGGTAGTCTTGACAGGCTGCTTCCTCTTCTCGATTTTATTCGCCCTTTTCTTTGGCGCCAAAGAAAACAAAGGGAGAAAGAAGAAGTCAAAGTCAATCACAAAGGAAAGCCTTCCTTCAAAGACCGCGCCTATAAGCGTGGTAGCTGAAGCAAATGAAGCTGAAATCGTCGCAAATTCAACGCCAAACGATGGCAATACTAAAAACATAAAAGAGATCGCAAAAGAAGAATCTTTGCAAAAGCCTCTTGGAATTAATGAAAGCAATCATTCTTATCTCCAAGATGGCGCCCCTATCGCCCGTAGCTACAAAACCCCGAAAACAGACATCCGCTTCTTCCCTTTTGTCCCTGAGACAGTCTATGAGATAATCGGCATCTTATTGGTGTTTTTAGGTTCCGTCCGCATTGCCATGTATGCCGTGAATCTCTTCTCTAGTTCTGGGATTGAGCAATCTAATTTCGAGACTGTCAGCCTTAGCCTATTCATGTATTTCACGGTTGGCATGTTCTTGCTTTATTTCATTGATTTTGACATTTTCTTGAATGACAAACGCTCTTTGCGAAATTTCTTCTCTTATGGAATCGTTTTCTTTGGGCTATATATCATCGAAGCTACGATCGTCGAATATTTCGCTTTGACACGCGGCGTCGCGAAAATTGCCGAGCTCTTCTACGTCATTCCGAATAACTTCTCTACGATCGCTTGTTATTTCGGAATCATGGTGTTTCTCTTTTATAATCCTGACTGGATGAATACGAAAAAGAAGACCGTCGCATTCAGATGCTTAGCGATTTTGCCTTTGCTTTGGATTTTCGTAACCACCTTGATTTTCCAAAACTACAAAAAATGGGGGATCAACTTCAATACCTGGCAAGTTTATTTCTTCAACTCTGAGAGACCGCAATTCAGCTTGCTTTGCTGCTGCTATCTTTTTGGCTTATTCTTTTTACGTCTGTTCTTTGAGCATAGATTCGGCAAAGACGTCGCCAAACGCTATTTCAATGGCAACAAATTTTATTTCATGAAAAATATCCTCGTCTGCGTTATTATCGCCATTTTAGCCCTTCTCGAATTCTATTTGGCGCATTCTAGCAAAGGGAACAAAGGACTAGGAGGCTATTGGGAGATCATCTATTTGGTTCCGATGCTTCTTTTCTATCACCCTCACTTTGGCAAAAGAAATAAGCCTTTGGACTATTTCACTTTGATATTGTACGGCTTCTTCTTCGGGGTTGGATACCTTCTTGCGGGTGCAGTCGTTATAAGTTCTTTGTTCTTACACTAAACAAAAGAATCGTTCTTATATCGTCGGAAACAAATTAAAAAACGGCGATGCCTCTCTCGCTACCAAAATCAATCTTCGTGGATATTTTGTCCTAGTTGGCTTAGATTCTAGGCAAGGCTTATTGTCTTCATTTTATTAGAAACTCCTAAGTCACGGACTCCGTTTGCGCTTGTAATCAAACGCAATTTGGCAGTTGATTTCCTTCACTTGCTTTCATTCTTGATTTTCCTAAGAAAAAAGACCCATGGCGTTCTGATCCATGGGCCTATTTCTTGATTAAGCGATTTTGCAGAAAGCGATATAGGCTTTATAAGCTTCGTAAAGATCGGCTTTGGAAATGATTTCCATTGGGGCATGCATATTGAGAACGGCAACCCCGGCGTCGATGACGTTCATGTTGTAATTCCCTAAGATATAAGCGATGGTGCCGCCTCCGCCTTGATCGACCTTGCCTAATTCCGCGGTTTGGAAATGGATGCCATTAGCGTCCATCGCGTTCCGGATTTTCGCGAAATATTCTGGCATAGCGTCATTGCAGCCGGATTTGCCTCTGGAGCCAGTGTATTTGTTAAAGACGATGCCATTTCCTAAATAAGCGCTGTTTTTCGGATCGTTGACACTAGCGAATAATGGGTCAAAGCCAGCGGAAACATCACTAGATAGCATCAAGGTGTTTTCGAATGCGTGTCTTAATTTCAAATCAGAATAATCAGTTTGGAGATTGATCAATTCGGCGATGACATTCTCAAACCACACCGATTGCGCGCCCGTCGCGCCAACCGAGCCAATCTCTTCTTTGTCAACTAAGATCGCCGCTGTGGTGTATTCGCATTCTTTCGCATCAAAGACCGCTTCCAACGAAGAATAAGCGCAGACTCTATCATCATGTCCATATCCAGCGACCATCGATCTGTCTAATCCATAGTCTTTGGCCTCTAACGCCGGAACGACTTCGATCTCGGCGGACAAGAAGTCTTCCTCTTCGATGTCATATTTGTCTTTGAGCAACTTCAAGATATGCTTTTTGACGTTGTCTTTGCCTTCGCCTTTAAGCGGAATGCTCCCTAAAGTCAAATCCAAGTTCTCGCCTTCGATGACTTTGGCGGCATTCTTTGACATTTGATCAGCGGATAGATGGACTAGTAAATCAGAGATGCCGAATATCGGATCATCTGCTTTGTTGCCGATATTGATTTCAACGACGCTGCCGTCTTTTTTGCAGACGACCCCAACTAAAGCAAGAGGGATAGTGACCCATTGATACTTTTTGATTCCGCCATAGTAATGGGTGTCAAGCAAGGCAAAATCATGGGATTCGTATAATGGGTTTTGTTTGATGTCAAGGCGCGGGCTATCGATGTGGGCGCCAAGGACTCTTAACCCTGATTCGATATCTTTTTTCCCAATGGTGAATAAAGCGATGTTTTTGCCTTTATTGACGGCATAAACCTTATCTCCTGGTTTCAAAGAAGTATAATCTTTGATGTTTTTGAAGCCTTTCTCCTCCGCTTCTTTGATTGCGAGTTTCACGCATTCTCTTTCAGTTTTGCCTTTTGATAAAAAAGCTTTGTAGCCTTCGGCAAACTCCATGACTTTAGCAAGTTCTTTCTTATCATAGCTTGCCCAAGCGTTTTTGTTGTACATAGTCAAAATCTCCTAACTTGTTCATATTATATGCTTTTTCTCGATAAAATCTTTAAAAGTTAGAACCGAATTCTATTTCTACTTAAGGAATTTGAAACGTTTTGCTTAATGAATTTACAAAAATAAATATGTTGAAACTATCTCAAATTTTATAAGCGATTATTTTACAGACTTTCATCCACTTCTCTTTTTTAAAAGAGAATTTTGCATTATACTAATAGGCATGAGTTTTATTCCTTTGCACGTCTATAGCGGTTTCTCTTTTCTCAAAAGCGGATTGACTGTCAATAAGATTCCTCTTTTGGCGAAAAAGAACGGCTATGAAGGTATAGGAATATCCGACTTCAATTCTTTAAGTGGCTATGCCCCTTTCTATCATCATTGCTTGGAAAACGGGATCACGCCTTATTTTCTTTGTGATTTCGAGTTTTTGACCGGTTTGTATTCTTTTTTGGTTTTAAACGAAGAAGGATATAAAAATCTTTTGTTTTTATATCATGCCAACACCAAAGGCGAATTGGACGAGGAATTAGTTAAAGGGCATCAAAAAGGGCTCGCGATAATCATTAATCCCGAGACTACGTTTTTGCATCATGATTATAAGGAGCAAAGCAAAAGTGAATTAGCCAAGCGCCTAGCCTATTTTCTTAAAGGTTTCGATGATGTTTATTTTGGAATCCCTTATATGACAAAAGACGAAGAATTCATAGGGTTTTTAAGAGATTTTTTAAAGGAATACCCCTATAAATTCCTGGCCTTCCCTTTTATCGCTTATCAAAAAGAAGATGATGCGATCGTCACCAAAATCACAGAAGCAATCAATGATCATAGCAAATTGGACATTCAAAAATTAAACGGCGATAATTACTTTTTGACAAAAGAAATAATCGATTCTTATTATTCAAAAGAAGAAATCGATGGCATTGCTTCTTTAACTAAAAACGTCAATTTCCATTATCTCCAAAAACGTGGTGAATTGCTTATTTACCCAAATAGCGAAAACAAAAATAGCGATGAATATCTGAAAGAATGCGCCTATAAGGGATTAGAGAAGAAAGTCCCTGCTTTCAGCCAAGAATATCAAGAAAGATTGGATTATGAGCTAGGCATAATCTCCAAAATGGGGTATTCAGACTATTTCCTCGTCGTCGCGGATTATACGAATTTCGCCAAAACTAACGATGTTTTAGTAGGTCCTGGCAGGGGATCAGGCCCTGCTTCTTTAGTATCATTCGCTTTGGATATCTCTTCGATCGATCCAATCAAAAACGGTCTTCTATTCGAACGCTTTCTGAACCCCGAACGCAAATCAATGCCCGATATTGACGTTGATTTCGAGGATGTCAATCGCGATAAGGTCATAAATTATCTTCAAAAGAAATACGGGGATGAGCAAGTTAGCAGGGTTTTGGCGACTCAAACAATCGGCGCCAAAGAAGCTTTGAGGGACATTGGAAGAGTCTATGGCTACGAAGATAGGGAGATTAGCCTAATCATCTCAACAATCCATAATGATAAATTGACTTTGCGGCAAGATTATAAAACCTCTCCAGAATTCAAAAACCTAATAGATTCCGACAATTACTATTTGGAGATTGTCTCTTTGGCAAGCAAAATCGAAGGATTGCCACGCCAGGCAGGGCTCCATGCGGCGGGCTTGATCTTGAATAACAAATCTTTGGTGACATCGCTCCCTTTGAAAGAGGAAGATGCGATTGGGGAAGTAGGATGTTTAGAGAAAGATTATCTTGAAGAGCAAGGGTTCTTGAAGATGGATCTTTTAGGTTTGACTAATCTTTCTTTGATTAGAGCCATCTTGAATCTAATCAAAAAGAACAAGCAGGTTTCTCTCTCTTTCGAAGATATCCCTTATGACGAGAAGGAAAGCATTTCCTTGATCAAACAAGGGAAAACCATGGGCATTTTTCAAATGGAATCGGTCGGCATGAAAAGAGCCATCAAAACATTGGAGCCGACCTCTTTTGAAGATGTCGCCGCCTTAGAGGCTCTTTTCCGGCCAGGCCCAATGGATTCGATCCCAAGCTATGCTAGACGTAAGAAAGGTTTGGAAAAGGTAGTTTATATCGATCCTGATTTAGAGCCAATCCTCAAAGGGACATACGGAATAATCGTTTATCAAGAGCAAATCATGCAAATCGTCCAGAAGGTGGCTTCCTTCTCTTTAGGCGAAGCGGATTTATTCCGCCGGGCGATTTCGAAAAAAGATGCCAAGAAGCTTTTGTCTTTAAAACAGAAATTCCTCGATGGCTGTTTAAAAAATGGAAAAAGCGAGCGTATGGCAAATTCCTTGTTCGCCCTTATTGAGAAATTCGCCAATTATGGTTTCAACAAAGCCCATGCCTACTCTTACGCCGTTATAACTTGCAAGATGGCTTATTTGAAAAAGCATTACCCAATGGAATTCTATTGCGCCTATTTGGATTCTTTAAATGTCGGGGATCAAAAGTTCCTTTCCGCTTTAGGCGAGCTAAAAGAGCTTAAGCTCTCCTTAAAATGCCCTGACATCAATGAATCAGGGCCCCTATACCAAATCAGCAAAGATAAAATCTTGCTGCCTTTAACTAGCATCAAAGGGCTTCAAACCAATTTTATCCATGCTTTAGTGGATGAAAGAACGATCAATGGCCCCTATCTAGATTTGGCGGATTTTTCCTTAAGAGCGAAGAAAATCGGCTTAAATCTCACTTCTTTTATTCGATTAACCGACGCAGGGGCTTTCGATAGTCTGGAGAAAAACCGCTCCTCCATCAGAGCGAGCGCTTATCGCTTTTTGCAATATGCGAATATGATTTCTGGAGAAAATGGGCAAGAAACCCTTCTTGATTTAGGAATCGAAAAGCCTTCTTTAGAAGAAAGACACGATGATTTAAGAGAAAATCTAGACGCGGAATACGAAGCGTTAGGTTTGATGATCAGCGCCTCTCCTTTGGATTTCTACAAAGACGAACTAGAAAAACGTCAAGCCATACCCCTTTCGGAAATCGATGACAAAGCATATTTCGTCAGCGCAGGCATTATTTCTAGCGTCAGAGTGATCACCACAAGAAAAGGCAACAGAATGTGCTTCTTAGACGTCTATGATGACATTTCGCAAAGAAACTTCGTTCTCTTCGATGAGACCTACACCGCATCGTTCCCTTCTTTGAAAGAAGGCAATATCATTCTTATCGAAGGCCATAAAGACAACCGCAAAGAAGGCTATGTAGCCGATAAAATCAGCAAATTAGGAGATTAGCAATGAAAAAATTAATCGTAATCGATGGCAATAGTCTTTTGTTCAGAGCTTATTACGCAACTTGCTATGGCGATACAAGCAGCATAATGCGCACAAAAGAAGGAACCCCCACTAACGCGATTTTCGCTTTCTCCAATATGCTTTGCAAAATCCTCGGAGGCTTAGAAAAAGGCGATGGCATTTTCATTGGTTTCGATTCTGATAAGTCAACGTTCCGAAAAGAGGAATTCGAAGACTATAAAGCCAATCGCTCCCCTTGTCCAGAGGAGTTGAAACCGCAATTTCCGATTTCCCGGCAATTATGTCAAAGCTTGGGGATAGTATATTATGAAGAGCATGGCATTGAGGCCGATGATATCTGCGGTTCGGTGGCTAAGCTTGCCTCAAAAGAAAATATCAAGGTCATAATCTACACCTCCGACCATGACTATCTTCAATTAATCGATGATAATATCGTTGTTTCTTTGCTTAAAACCGGCTTAAGCAAAATGGAAGAATTCGACGAAGCTCATTTGAAAGAGACCCTCGGTTTGACTCCTTCTCAGATCATCGATTTCAAAGGATTAAGAGGCGATAGCAGCGACAATTATCCTGGGATCCCTGGAATCGGCGATAAAACCGCGACGAAATTGCTCCAAGAATATGGCACTTTCGATAATGTCATCAAAAATGCCATAACTATCAAGGGGAAACTTGGAGAAAAGATAATCCAAGGGCAAAAACTCGGTGAGATGTCCTATCATTTAGCAAGGATCAAGACCGATGTTTCCTTGCCTTTCACAATATCGGATTTGGCTTATGGCGGCTACGACTTCAATAGCGTCAGCTCTTTCGCTTCGAAATATGAGCTTAAGCAACTATTGATGCGCTTGCCTACCAAAATGAAAAAGGCGGATAACTTAGTTACTAGGTTCTCATACAAAAAGATCAGCTCACTGAAAGATATAGAAATCAAAGACGAAATCGGCTTAGCCATCGATATCGATTTCTCGAATTACCATGATGAAATGCCAAAGGGGATCGCTTTCGCCTTAAATGGTGAAGCCTATTACGAATCCCTCTATGATTTGACTAATGACATAAAGGCCAAAGAAATATTAGAAAGCGAAAAGGTTACAAAAATCGTTTATGACGGGAAAGCCACCATCTACGCCTTGCATTCTCTAATGATTGAGATAAAGGGCATAAAGGAAGATGTTCTTCTTGGCGCCTATTTATGCGATAGCTCCATCCCTAGCAATCCCGAATCCGTCTATGCCGTTTTTGGGTTTGATATATCCTCCAAAAAAGACGATGCCCTCTCTTTATTCGATTTTGATGATTCTGATCCAGAAAAAACCTGCAAAATGGCTTTCTTTGCTAAGATTTTGCAAGAAAAAATGGAAAAGTCCTTAAAAAGCATCGATGCCTATAAGCTCTACAAAGAGATTGAGATGCCTTTGATGAAGGTTTTGGCGAAAATGGAAATAGAAGGATTCCCTTTGCATAAAGAGAAGCTTCTTGAATACGGGAAAGAATTTTCCAAAAAGAAAGATGAAGCCGAAAAGGAAGTATTTGCTTTGGCTAACGAGTCATTCAACATCAATTCCCCTAAGCAAGTCGCGCATATCCTATATGAAAAGATGAATCTCCCTCATTCCAAAAACGCTGGCACAAGCGTAGAAGAGCTTAATGAGATATTCTATATCCATCCAATCGTGCCAAAGATTTTGG
>CAVAYV010000088.1:0-4387 GCA_963593015.1 bacterium
GGGTAACTCCGTGCAGGTTCGAGTCCTGTTGCCCGCACCATCGAAAACCTAGGGCCGGCTGTATGCTGGCCTTTTTTTCGTCTTGACAAAAGCGGGGGGGGGTATCATTTATACAAAACTACTCGCGAAAAAGGAGAACATATGGGTTTATTTGCGAAACTAAGAGCGAAAAAGGAAAAGCAGCGCAGGAAGGAGGAATTTAGAAAATTCATCTCTGGACAGCGCTGGCTGTACGGGTGTTCCAGCTATGCGTGGGATCTTTTTAGTCCCATGAGAGAGAATCCAGATTCCTGGACTATGGAAGGGCTCGTGAAGACAATCACCGACTGGGATTTCTACAAAGAAATCAAATCCGCGGAAGAACAAGGCGAGAATCCTGGGGATGGATATGGCAAGGTATTCAGCGACTGGTCTAACAAAATCGGTGGAATTAGCTATGACTCCACAGAACTTCCGGATGGATCCACATTCTTTGCAGGCGACCAATGGTCATACGATGGATCTTGGGATGAATTCCTGACGTTATTCGCCATGGTTTTGAAACTCGATTCCGATTATTGGTATGGCAAGGATTATGAAGGCGGAAGAAGCGCCTATCCTTATCTCGACCTTTTCGAGGCGACGCAAGGGGAGAGCAACCGCATCCTTCTTGCTTCTTTAGCTCTTGATCCCTACGGCACTTTTAAAGGCACAGCGCCCTATGCGAGGTTCCTGAAAGCGATCTTCAAAGCTTATTCCGCTCATAAAGGCGGCATGTGGGACAACACAATGAGAAGCCTGTTCTATGGCGAAAGAGACCGCGAGCTTACCATCAACGGCGATGGGAAGGTTTCTCTTTTGGCGGCCGTTTACAATTACACGAACAAGCTTGATGAAAACAAGCGCAGGTACATTCCCGCCACCGATGGCGATGCCTACTCTAGCGGCCCAATTTACGATGTGTATAACGACATCGCAAAAGGCGAAACCAATCTTGACGCGAACTATGAGGTTAAATACAACCATAAGAAAACTTGGTTCCAGGTTCATTGTGTTACCTCTTGCCTGAAAATTCCTTACAACCATTTTATCGCGTCAAATGTGAATCGAGTCGTGGACGCCGCGATCGACAAAGTCCTTCTTAACGATGAGTATTGGGGTCAGCCGGGAAAAACCGAAGTCTGGGATTACGTGAACTCCGTTAAAGAAAAAGCGATTGTTGATGGTTGGAATGCCTATCGGCGCGACAAAGAAGAAAGCCGCGACAGAGCCCTCGGGCGTAAGAAAACCGACGATGAGGATTGATAATGTGACAGTTATGAATAACCATGACATCGCTATTGAGCTTTGCAAGATGCTCGAGAAGGAGTTTGGAAAGAACCTTCTTCATAGCCAGACGTTCTTGTCGGAAGACGCGATTGAGCTACGAACCTTCGTCGACGTCGTTAATCTTCTTTTGTATCTGAAATCGCCGGAAGGCTGGTGTTCCTTCTCTGACGAGATTTTCCAATACAAAGGGAAACCCATGAAGGATATCCCTGATTGCGAGAAGATATACGAGAAGTTCCTAGGTTTGCTCTAAGGCTGGTGTTCATCAATAAAAGCAAGGAAAGGAGGTGAGAAACTATGCATTACCAGTACGTGATTTATTTTAAGCAAGGCACCGACAGACGCGGAGGGCTTTGTTCCAACAGATCGCAAGCCGAACGTGAAGGCAGCGAAATGTTTGAACGGTTCACTAGAATGGCTGCCGCCGAATGTTTCAAACCTACGCGATATGAAGTAATCGAAGTAGATTGATTACGAACGTTTGGCTGCTGGGATTAGGCTTTTTGCTTTGCGTTGATTAAGGCGGGTTTTTGGAAACTTGCCCCGATGCCGTAAAAGCTTAAATCGAGCCAATTCGTCCCAAAATAGCGCGTTCCTAAATCTTCGGACACATATTGGGTTCTAGACAAGGGAACGCTTTTTGAATTGCCCGCTCATAACATGTGGTAACGGTCTCGGCCTCTCATCCCATGGTGTCCCCGCCTGCCGCCTTTGAAATCGCTTTGCCCGGCTAATGCCTTACCTCTTCCTAAGGCTGAATTAGGCGTCCATTCATAAATTGCCTTCGACCCAAAGTTTGATGATTGCTGCTTTGTCCATTGTACTTACCATCTTTTCGCAGTCTCCAATCTTTGCTTGAAGGCTACTTGGGGGTGGGTCAGTTTTAGATTACCGAATGTACCGCCGCCCTGAGATTTGATTGGCTTTTGCCTTTGCTTGGAGAAACGTTTCTCCTTTTCATAAGCCTCCTATCGGTCCAAAGAAACCGATACGCTCCACAATTCCTTTGATTGGGCGGAGTCGAGGGCGGAGGCGTTTAGCTGCCGATTGCAGCCCTAGATATTAGCGCCACGTTGGATTGAGTTGGCTTATGCCTGACCAATGCTTTGTGGACTCGCAATCGGCTAAATTTTCGTTTGCTTCGGCCAAAAGGCACAAAAAGGTCAGCCGAGATCTGTCTCCAAATCCAAAGGCAACTGGCGGTAATGCGAATATCTAGGTTTGGTTTTGTTGGAGGTTATGTTTTGTATCAAAACGATATCGCTGCCTATGACATAATAGGTTTTTTGTATCAATATGCATTGCCACAACGGAATTAGAGGGCTGGCGAGATGCTAAGCTTTTTGAAGCATCTACATTCGTTGATTGTTGGCTTTGCCGAATCGCTAGTTGGTTTATCGCCAACTACCAATGATGTTTGGTTGGTAATAAAGGTTGGTGATAAAATTTGTCCTAATAAAACGAAAATGAAATATATTCCGACAGCAACGAACTTTTTCGTTTATATTAGGCGGTTGATTTATCACCAACCTTTCGATAGAATTTGGTTGGTAATAAAGGTTGGTGATAAAAATGGAAAGCGATAGCGAAAGAGCCGTCAGGATACTGAAGGAACTCCTCCAATACAGCGCGGAGCGCGAGTGGTTCGAGTTCAAGGAGAAGTGGTTCGAGCCGGTCGCGCTGGGGCAATATGTCTCCGCGCTCTCCAACGCCGCGGCGATGGCCGGGAGGGAGGAGGCCTATTTCGTCTGGGGCGTGAACGATAAGGATCATCGCCTCACCAATTCCGACTTCGACCAGTATCAGGAATACAAGGGCGAGCCCTATCAGAACTACCTGAACCGCAATCTCACCCCGAAGATCAAGCTCGAGTTCATCGAGGGCGTCATGGACGGATGCAGGTTCGTCATCCTGGTGATCGGCGCGGCGAGCGACGTCCCCGTCGCGTTCGCCGGACAGCGCTATGGCCGCGTCGGTTCGTCCAAGGTCTGCCTCAAGGACAACCCGAAGCTCGAGAGAAGGCTCTTCAAGATCCTCGACAGAGGGTATCCGACCGTGCTCAACGTGGAATCATCCTACGATGACCTCACCTTCAACAAGCTCTTCATGTACTACGGCTCGAAGGGGATCGAGCTGAGGAGGGAGACGTTCAGGAAGAGCCTCAGCCTCCTGACGGAGGATGGCTCTTACAACATGCTTGCCCAGCTTCTCTCCGACAACTCGCATCTCCCCCTTAGGCTCTCCATCTTCGAGGGCGAGACAAAGGGGTCCAACCTCTACGCGGTGAAGGAATTCGGATACGACTGCATCCTCTATTCCCTCAAGAACCTCTTGGACTACGGCGACATCCTCAACATCATCGAGTCGAACGAGGCCGGCAGGAAGGAGGAGAGAAGCGAGAAAGCCCTTTTCGACATCAAAGCCTACAACGAGGCCATCGTGAATGCGGTGCTCCACAACAAGTGGGCCGAGGGGAACGAACCGATGGTGTCCGTGTTCTCCGACAGGATCGAGATCCTCTCCAGGGGCACCTTGGCGCCATCGCAGACGATGGAGGGCTTCTACCTCGGCGAGTCCATCCCGGTCAATGAGAAGCTCTCGGAGATCTTCGCGCAGCTCCGCATAAGCGACAAATCGGGCAGGGGGGTCCCCAAGATAGTGGAGGCCTACTCAAGGCAGGCCTTCTCCTTCAGAGAGAACTCGATCGTCGTCACGATCCCGTTCAGAAGGAGCTTCAAAGCCGGCGCTCGGCCATCTACGAATGTGAATGCCGCTGTTTTGCCGGGAGAGCAAGGCCTCTCCGCGAGCAGGCAGAGGATTCTCTCTGAGATGAGGCACAACCCCAATGTCACGAAAGTCGAGCTGTCGATCATCCTCGGCGTGAGCGTCACCTCGATTGACAAGAACATCCTCTACCTCAAGAAAATGGGCCTGATCGAAAGGGTCGGCTCGAATAAGACCGGCTTCTGGAAAGTGAACGGCTGAGATCTGCGGACGAATAGAGAATAGACACTTTAAAATCCCGTCCGCATTTCGTCCGCATCTATTCTTCAGATGCCTGCATTTATATGCCGAAATC
>CAVAYV010000089.1:0-5846 GCA_963593015.1 bacterium
ACCCGCGACCCGCTGATTAAGAGTCAGCTGCTCTACCAACTGAGCTAAGGGACCAGCGGGGATTATGATATATCAAACTTTCTTTATAATCAAACATTTTCATAAACCCATTTTTTGAGAAACAAAAGTTCTATAAATGGTTTTTTGCCAGACTAACGCTAATTCCAAAATTAAAACTCCAAGTTTTTACTAACTTTAGTATTTTTTGGAGTTTATGGTTATATCACGAAAGAAGAAATTGCGCTCACAACTTCTTTCCGTTGCTCTGCGACGGTGATTGTGGGGGTTCCATCGCCATTTTGGATTCCATAATCCCCGAAATAGGAATGGATGCCACCTTTAATCGTGACTTCTAAAAGATTAGGCAAGTAAGTTTTGTTACTATTGTATGTGCTCTTTTTAAGAACTTTGTCATTTTCCGCTAAAAGAGATAACGATTTAAAGCCATCTTGTTTAGTTAGATCGACCGTAGAATAAGCTGCTAAAAGAATAACGCCATCATATTCGCTTTGATGGTCTTTCAAGTATGAGCATGCCATGGCCCCGCCTAAAGAATGCCCGCCGATATACCAAGAAGAAATAGAAGGGTATAACGCTTGTTTATCATTCGCGCCTTTAATATTAAAAACAGCCAAATTAAAAGGCATTTTGACGAGAATTGAAGTTATTCCTTTATCAGATAAATTCCTTAAAAACGGCGCGTAGGCCCTATAGTCGACTTTGCCTCCCGGATAAAAGATAAAACCGCTTTTAGAGGCATTCTCTTTAGGCTCAAAAGCAACATATTTGTCTTCGTCTTTAACCTTAGAGAGATCAGAGTCGTTCATAAAGGTAACCGCTTCATCCGTCGCATGGTTATATATTGAGGCATAAGTCGCAAACCCCGCGATAGATAATCCGAGCACACCGCCGATAACGATTAATGTAATAATTAATTTTTTATGTTTCTTTTTAGCCATATTCAATCACGCTTTCAAGTAAGACAATTTTAATCCCACTAAGTTGATATTGTATCAATAAATGTCGAAGTGGAATTAATTCAGTTCCATATTTTGTCTCAAAAGCACATATAAATTATCAGTTCATAAAAAGCGTGAGATTGCCTCACGCCCTTAATTCCAGTATTCAACTTTGATTTCATCAAACATCGAAGCGACTTCTTTAGATGGGTCGACATATGTTTTAATCATGTTGTCCATCACATCTTCTGGAACCCATTTATCTTTAATACGCATCTTGTTTTGCTTATAGCACAAAGAATAATCGTGCATTTTTATCATAAAAAGCAATGAATGATCATAGCCTTTCAATCTATCCATGTAGTATTTGCGGCGATAATCCTCTAAAAATATAGAATCTTCAATTACGGTACAATTATCGTATTTGGCAAAAATCTCATTGCTTTGACGAATCATCTCATCGTAGATAATTTCCATACGAGGAGGGAACACTAAATATGACCCCGTGATTTGTTTTCTTGTTTCATCGGTGTCGATGATAAAAACATTTTCATGAGTCTTTTGATATTCTTTGCACCAAGTTGATTTGCCAGAACCAGGAATGCCAGCCATCAAGATAAGATTTTTCATGATTAGACAAGTCTCTTTCTTAAGGTGCTTGAGACAAGGTTAATGCCGATGACTAACACCAAGACTCCAACAATGCAGGCTCCTAAATTATGGTAATGATTGGCTTCGGTGGATAAATAATAGCCAATACCGCCATCAACGCCTAAGACAACGCCTAAGATTGTCGCGGTACGAATATTGATATCGAAACGATACAAAGCGACAGAAACCAAATTAGGTCTGACTTGAGGGAGGACCGCTAAATGGATTTGTTGCCATTTGCTAGCCCCGCATGCGAGGACGCCTTCAATTGGCTCATATTGAATCCCGTCGACTTGATCAGCGTATAATTTGCCAATCATGCCAATCGAGTGAATGCCAATAACTAAAATGCCTGAAATATAGCTAAAGCCGGAGAACATAACAAGAATCAAAGCGAAGATCAATTCAGGGAAAGTTCTAATTGCAATCAAAATGATTTCAAAGGGCCAAGCGACCTTGCCAAATAATTTGTGTGAGGCGAGTAAGCCAAAAGGAATGGCAACAATCGAGGCAAATAAAGTTCCAATATAAGCGATACCGAAAGTTTTAATAATGAACCACACGACGCTTTCGGAGAATTTATATTCCCCATACCCAAAGAAGAATGACCAGTTAGGTTGTAGCAGCAAAGAAAGATTGTACCAGCCTTGTTTTTTATTGCCGCTTATCTCATACTCCGCATCCATATTTAAATCGAAATGGACGAAAAGAATGACAGAGATCAAAGCCAAAACAAATAACAAATCAATAACCCAATCAAGTGGCTTCTTTTTATAGGCTTCTTCAGCTGAAGCGAATTGTTTGACCCTTTTGTAAGACAAACGGTCGATGGCAATCATTGCCACTAAAGCGACAATCAAGAATATAGAGCTGATTCCGAATGCTAATGTCATCTGGATCTCCTCCCTAAGATATTAGAAACTATCTGTAAGAAAATAACTTCGACAAACAAAGGAATCATCATTGCGCCAATCTTGTCATAATAGCCACTCGCATAATTTTCCTTCAAAGCGTAGCCATATCCGCCAGCGCCAACATAGCCTAAGATAACCGAGGCTCTGATATTGATTTCGAAAGTGTATAAGACATCGGCGAAAAACATCGGTTGAACTTGTGGATGAACACCTAAGATAATGCTTTGAACGGTGTTACCGCCATTACTTCTAATAGCTTCAAAAGGCGACATCTCAACGGTTTCAACGTATTCGTACATCATTTGATACATGATTCCGAGGGTAAAGATAGCGACAGAAAAAATACCAGTAACTAAGCTCGCCCCGAAGAATAAGCGCAAAATAAGAGCCATGACTAATTGAGGGATAGTTCTTAAAATATCGTTAATTACGCGGAAAGAGCCACGAAGTGCAGGGATTTTATTAATGTTATGGGCACAAAGGTAATAAACCGGAATCGACACAAGCGCACCAAGCAGCGTGCCTAAAAAGCACATTTCATTGGTGACCCAGATATCTTTTATCGCAGTCCCCCACATGTAATCCCAATAGGCATCCCAAGTTTTTAAGGAATTTGGGAGAGGGGAGAACATCTTGACAAAAATCGCGCCTAATTGATCCCATTTAAAGCCAGAGAAGGTGCCATAGTCTATTGTGAAAAAGCAACCAATCAACAAAGCGATAACAGCAATTAAACTCGCGATTAAAACGATTGGTTTCCTTTTACGAATGACGCGGATTTCGCTTCCATCATGATTGAGGGATAAATCCACGGTCGTATCGTAATAGAAATGCTTATCGACGAATTCTTTTTTCTTTTCTAAACGCGCCTGTTTCTTTTTCGCGCGCGCCATCTTTTTTTCTGAAGATGGGTTAAAAATATTATTTCCCATCTTTGCTATCCTTATTTTCTTCAAGGCCGAGATTCTCATTCTTATTCAAAGCACGACCATATATTTGCATAGTTACTTCATCGGTCACGTCCTCTGGTTTCCCATCGAAAACGACCTTGCCAGCCTTAACGCCGATGATTCTTGTGGAATAGCGTTTCGCCAAATCAACGTGGTGCATGTTGGCGATAATAGTAATTCCTAATTTATTGATGCGCGTAAAGTCATCCATGACAGAAATCGTGGTGACCGGGTCTAATGAAGCGACTGGTTCATCAGCTAAGATAAGTTTAGGCTCTTGGGTCAAAGCTCTAGCTAAGGCAACACGTTGTTGCTGTCCACCCGATAATTCATCGGCTCTAACATAAGCCTTATCAAGGATCCCAAGCTTATCTAAGCTACGTAAAGCTAGCATCTTTTCTTCTTTAGAATAGATGCCCAATAATGTTTCAAAAGTATTGTGATAGCCAACTCTTCCGGCCAAAACGTTCTTATAAACGCTTGAACGTTTAACAAGGTTAAAAGATTGGAAGATCATACCAATATCTTTTCTCGCCAAGCGAAGATTTTTGCCTTTTAAAGATGAGATATCGGTGCCATCAATCAAAATTTGCCCAGCACTTATATCGTGCATTCTATTGATGCAACGAATAAGGGTGGATTTACCTGCTCCAGAGAGACCTATAATCGAAACAAATTCCCCATCTTTGATGGTGAGATTAACATTATCCAAGGCTTTAAAGCCGTTCGGGTAAACTTTATCAACGTTTTTAATTTCAATCATAGGTCGCTCCGTAGTAAGTAATTAGATTAGTCCTGTTTTGCTATAAATTAAGCAATGTCGTTGCCAATGGCATCGACTTCGCCGTTCATCGCCTTTCTTTGAAGGATTTTGTGGGCTTCGTCAAACATTTCGCTTGAACCACTTCCGGCAAAGTCATCAGCTTGGACCTTGTAGCCAGCACGAGAGGCAGAGAGAAGGACGTCAACCTTGCCTGGGTTAGCGACATAGGCGGAAGCATAGGAAGCAGCTGGTAAGAAAGCGGCATCGATTTGCTTGGAAACTAAGGCTTGAGTGGACATTTCATAGCCAGAGGAAGCTGGAGCAACGGTGATATTGAATTCATATTTGTTATCAACATAGCTAGCGAGTTTTGGAGCTAAGGCTTTGGCTCTGGATTCAAGAGTGGAAGCATCATTAGATGGAACTAATTGGATGTTAATCTTGCTATCGCTATCGGTGGTATCTTTGGTGTCATAGGTAACATCGGTTGGAACGGTGATGGTGTTGCCTTTTTGGCCTTCGCTCCAAACATACATGTTCTTAGCGGAAGTATAGTTAGAATCTTCGGCATCAACATAACCGGTGTGGCTATAGATTTGATAGATTAACCAAGCGGCGGAATTTTCGGTGTCTTTGCTGCCATCTTTGACCGCGGCTTTGAAAGCAGTTTTGATAGCTTCGCGTTTGGCATCGCTTAAGGAAGCACGAACGGAAACGGTATCATTCATGATTGGATCGGTAATCGCGATGGTATAGGTATTGGCGAAAAGTTGGTCTTTCCCTTCATATTTGCCATCTTTTTGGACATAAGCGCTGCCATAGCGGGTATCCATGAAGCCACAGGTGACATCGATTGTGCCAGTCATTAAGCTATCAACGCCATCAGGATATGTGCCTTGGGAGATAGAGATCATGGCTTTGGCCTTATCAGCATCGCTTAAAGTGTTATATTCTTGACGAGTTTTGAAGCCAAGGGTGTAACCATGTTGATAGAGGTAATAAGTTGGATAAACGTATCCAGCGGAAGAAGTAGAAGACATAACGCCCCAGACAGCATTAGCGTCATGGAGTTTTTTAAGCATAGCATCCTCGGAATCGCCTTTGGTGATGCCAAACTTGGATTTGCCGATATATTCACGGGCTTGATCACGTAAGGTGTAGATGACGGCGCTATAGAACATGACTTCGGTGGAGGATTGTTGTCCACGATAGACATAAGCGTTGCTGGCTAATGGGTCAACGGTGGCATCGATTGCGTTGCCAGTTCCAGAAGAGCCGCAGCTAGCGAGCATAGAGGCGAACATAACGCCATTCATGATGAGGAGACTTAACTTCTTTTTCATAAGAATTTTCCTTTCAGGCACATTGCCTGTCCTTTTTTTGCGATTACTCTTAGCAAAATGCAAACGAAAAAGAGAGAAAGAGATATTATCACCCTATACGGATTGATCGATCACACATTCTCTCGATAGTAAGACTTGCTAACTTAATCGCGATAGATTTTGAATGATTAAAAATTTATGTGTTAGTTAATTTTGTTTTTTTAAGATAGAAAGCGTTTTCTTATAAAAATGCTATACAAACCAAATCTATAAGAGCATTATATAAT
>CAVAYV010000090.1:0-4125 GCA_963593015.1 bacterium
ATATATAGATATACCCCTTATCTAATGACTGGATGTTATTATAAACGAAGAAACGATTCTTTTGTTGAACTAAAATGGCTGACTGCCAGAGACTCTCATCCTCTAGCTAGTTTTTGTAATTAAGAGTCTTTGCGATGAAGGAACTTTTGAAACGATCAAAAGTTTACTAAGATTTGATATTTGTTAAAGATTTCTTTTTTTACTCTCTTAAAATAATCGTAGCATAAAGCGGCTAACAAATCTTTCGCTACTGAAGATTCAAATGATAGAAACTAAAAAAGGCCGCAGCCTTTCTAGCGTGGCTAATATAAATGCGAACGTTAATTTTTACCTTCATGTTTCGCTTTCTAAAAGCAATGAAAAAAACCAAGAAAAGCAGGTATAATGGAAGGGATTAGATTGCAAAGAAAAAATGAAAAAAAGAAACTTATTGCCAATTATCTCATTGCTTGTACTTACTCTAGCAAGCGGATGTTCAAACGAACGCCCCGCCATTACAAGCGATTGTCCAGTCACATCTATTGTCGATGAAATAACAGACAAAAATAACGTTATTGCCTTGCCCAATCAATCTGTTGGCGTTCAATTAAATAACACTAATAATGAAGAAATTTCTTTAAAAGTTGGTGATAGCAATGTTTGCAAAGTTACTATTATCAATAACCAACAAATCGAAATCACCACATTGTTCGAAGGAAAAACAACAGTTGAAGTCAAAGCGGGATCTTATAAATCCACGATTGATGTCGAATGTTTAAATCTTGCTATAAGAAATGAAGAAAACCATGTCGATGTCGGAAATACAATCACTCTTTCTTTAACAAAAGATGTCAATGCTGAAATAAGCATTGATAATCAAGAGATTGCTCAGTTAGAAGGCAAAACCATCAAAGGTTTAAAAGAAGGATCATTCAATGTTACCGTTAAATATGGTGATATCGTAATTAAAAAAGCTTTCGATACATATCAATACAAAAACACGATAGAAGATTTAAATAGAAATAATCCATTCATTCATTATCTTGGAAGAAACTATCACGTTTATGGTGAAGTTAAGATGGACAATGAAGGAAGCGGTTTTGAAGTATACTTTAAAGGCACTTCTTTAAAGGCTACTTTAAATGGAAAATTTGCTTCATGGTATGGAAATACGATGATTTCAGTTTTGGTGGATGATGAGGTTGACACCACTAAAAGAGTCATAACTCTTTCTAAAGGTGCGCAAGATTACGAATATACGCTTGTTTCAAATTTAACAAACGATTTCCATAGAGTAAAAGTCTTAAAAAGAACTGAGAATCTTTTTACATATATGACTTTAGCCAAAGTGACCACTGATGGAAAATTCTATCCGGTTCAAAATGAAGATAAATTGAAAATCGAAGTCTATGGCGACTCAATCTCTGCAGGGTATGGAAATCTAAGAGGGGATTTAGCAGACACCACGAGTGCAAAATATCAATCAGGCCTACAAACATACGCCGCCTACACTGCTTTTGCTTTAGATGCTGAAATCAATATTCAAGCACGAAGCGGGATTGGCATATACACCGCAAACACCGATATAGGTGACGGAAACCATGTGAAAGATCATTTTGACAAAGTTAATTACGATGGAATTAATCATTGGAATTTCAATAACTACACGCCTGACATTGTTTTAATTAACTTAGGAACAAATGACTATTGGGATACATCGCATTTTAATGAATCATTATATATTTCTTATTATATTCAAACCGTTCAATCACTCATAAAGGCTTATGGCTCTGAAACTTCATTTATTCTTTTAAGCGGTCTCATGGAGCAAGAAGTAAATGCTTTTGTCCTTAAAATTAAAAACCAATTATTAACTCAAATACCAAATAAAGTGTTCTCGCTTCAATTTAATAAATGCGAAGAAGGCCACCCAAAATACACTGAACACGCACTTGCAAGTGACCAACTCATCAAGCTAATAAAAGAAAATAATTTAAATATCATCCATAAGCACATCGAAAAATCATTAGTTCCTGAATCGAATGGCGAAGATGTGAAATCATCTTTCAATGTAAAACTTCAAGATGAACTTCCTGAAAACGCTACATTATGGGCTAATTTACCTAATAATGAAAAAGTTCAAATGACAAAGATCGATTCATTTACTTATAACGCTCCAATAAATATGAAAGAAGGAGATTACGAAGTATATTTCGTATTGAACAATGATGAAAACTTTAAAGAAGCAAACAATGCAAAACATACTCTCCACGTTAGAAAAGATTATATTGATTCAATCACTCTAGACACATTCTTATCAATGCCTGGAAAAGAAGGCGCTTCTCAATTGGGCTAGACAATGACTGATCACTTAAATGTTGGCAAAGCCGTTAAAGAATTTTACGTAGGGAACAAAGAAGACTTCCGACCTATCTAAAATATCGTAGCACCCCTTTCATCTCTCCGCTCATAGCATTTTCAATTCCTCCGGCGTCAGATCGTGGAATCCTGATATCGTCTTGTTACGCCTGAAGCGGTTGTAGCGCTTTGTCTCGATCATTATGAGTTAGTTGCTCTTCTTTGCTAAGGATAATATAGAAAAATCAATTAGGATGAAATAAAAGAGAATATCTTAAATCGACCATATTAAGGCGAAAGTGTCAATTACCTATCAATTTGTATAGTTATTTTCTTTGGGAAAGCTTTATTTAATAGATTTGTTGAAGAAGCTCAATTTCAAACAAAGAGCAGAAACAAATACCTAATAGATTGTCTAAAACATCATTTTTTAGGTATTTTAGAGATAGTGACATATCATCGCCACTACAAATTGAAAATAGGTGGAATCCCAATTCATAAACAGAGTATTCACTGTTTTCATTCATAGTATGATCCTATCTTTGTGGCGTCATGGTCGCGGATAGCATCAAACCTCCACTAGACAGTTTTCCGATTTATGTCAATATTGTCTAGCACTACTAGACACTTTTACTATTTAACGCAAAACTGTCTAATAATAGTGAATGCTTTAACTTTTAAAAAGTTGGCCAAGCATTCATGCGCTCATCGCTTTTAAAAGCATGATTTGAGACCTTTAATTCTTCAAGCAAGTCACAGGCACGACATAAATGCCGTCATTCCTTTTATAACAAGTTCCATTGCTGGTGATGATCATTTTAAACTTAGGCATTTTTAATTCGCTTTCGGAGGCTTTCTTTTCGAACCTATTAAGCGATTTGGCTCCTTCTTCTATGTTCTTTTCACCCGATATTTTTATCTCGATTATGGCATATTCTCCGTTTTTCGTTTCCAAGACCGCGTCTATTTCTTGACCAGAACTATCACGATAATGTTTAAGCGAGGCGCCAAAAGTCGAAGCGTAAACTGATAAATCCCTAATGACTAGATCTTCAAAAAAGAGCCCAAAGGAATGCATGTCGGCAAGAAGGTCATTTGGTGAAATTCCAAGCGCGGATGTGGCAATAGAAGGATCGAAAAAGTGATGAGTCGGGGCGCTTCGAATAACCGCTGAACTTCTTAAATTGAAATTCCATGCAGGCATATCAAAAATAATAAACAAGTCCTTCAATGTCTTTCCATAGGAAGAAAAAGTATCCTCATCGAGTTTTGAGCGGACTCCCGAAGAAAGAATATCGCCGATCATTTTTGTCTTTTTGGCTTGGCTTGAAATATTCCTGGCATATGATTTAAGAACCAAATTCAAAAGTTCAAGATCTTTGCCTTTCAAAACAGCGCCAAAATCATCGTTTTCGTCCTCAACGCGAAACAAGCCATCAAAATAGCTCCTAGTGACTTCAAGAGCAAATTCTTTTTTTGCTTTCAAGGCGATAGGCCATCCACCCCTGCAAATATAAAAAGCTATATCTTCTAAGCTTGTAGGATTGTCGTTCTCGAAAGCTACTTCGAATTCCATTCCGTTTTCTTCAAATAAAGATTTCAAAGAAACGATTCCGGATGATTCGCCAGATTCAAAGAGAGTAAAAGGCTTCAAAGTCAGCGAAGCAATCCTCCCTGCGCCCGAATGCTGTATTTTCTTAGGATCAAGAGGAGTCGTGCTTCCGGTTATGATATATTTTCCAAAAACATAATCGTCATCTAAATCTTTCTTTATCTGATTCCAAATAT
>CAVAYV010000091.1:0-34923 GCA_963593015.1 bacterium
GGCTATATTTTTAAGGAATGGACCGTTGATAGCTATCATACAGTCGCTTTTGACTGGAACAAAGAAATCACGGCAGATTGGGCTTTGTTTGCTAGTTATGAGGCAGATTCTTCTTCTAGCTCATCAAGTTCATCCTCTATTTCATCAAGCTCATCGAGCAATGATGAACAAAATAATTCTTCCTCCTCTTCTCAAAGTTCCATTTCTTCTAGTATCTCCCAAAGTTCTACAGGGCATGGCCCTGATAATGCGACCACGGTCGATTATTATCTGCTAGGAGAAGGGTCTTTATGGGGTTCGAATGGTTGGACAATAGAAGGAGGAATCCAATTATTCTCTAACCCAGGCTCCACTGACAAAGGGTGCATATTATCCCTTCCTTTTGAAATTGGCGATAAGTTCAAAGTCAGCAATGGTACAACGTGGTACGGATACGAGATGGTTGATCAAAGCTCGTCTTCGAGCAATGCCGGCATCTCTTCTTTCGCTAGCGATTCAAAAGATCGAAATATCAAATGTAGCGTCAAAGGAACATATGACATTTACGTTAATAGCTATGGGAAGCTATGGATCCAAAATAGCAATGAATAAGGAGCGATTATGAAAAATAAAACCATACCATTTTGTTTGATGCTAGCATCCGTCGCTTCTTTAAGCGTTGGATGTGGCAATGGGAGCTCCTCTAATTCCTCCTTTTCAATTTCTTCTTCCTTCCAAGCCAAAGCGATTTACACCCTTTTCTTGAATGCCTGTGGGGGAGAATTAAAAACAAACTCATATACTGGCGAAGAAGGCAAAAGCATCGATTTATCGAATGTTGCTCCCACTTTGAAGAATTATGTTTTTGTCGGCTGGTCGACTGCCTATTCCTCTAAAGATAAATGGGGTGATTCTACGAAATTATTAAGCGGGAACAAATTCACCTTCGAGGATGATAACGCCGTCTTATACGCTTGCTATGCAAAAGCAAGCGGTGGCGATCACACCCAAGAACAAGTGGACGCCTACATGGCGAGTCTTAGCGAAACTAGCGAAGCGAACCATTTATATGTCCATTATTATCGTTTTGCCAATGTGGCCTCTGATTACAATCAATGGGATCTATGGTGTTGGCCATATCGCCCTACCGAAGGCCAAGGGGCGAGATTCGATTGGACCGGTCGCACCCAAAGCGATGATCATTTATCCGCGAGTGGCGATGCCTTAATCGATGAATTCGGTGGCGTCACCGCTGACATCGATATGACTAAAACATATGATGGCGGCACCACAAACCAAGGCCATAAAATTGGTGGAACATCAGTCTCTTTTTACGCCGATAGCGATAAGACTACCCTAGATACGCAAGTAGGCATCCAAATCGTCTATAGCGATGCGCGAAAATCGTCTTCCTCTTCTTTCTGGAAAAATGACGGCGGAAACGTCTATTTGTCTTTGGATAACGAGGAGATGGTCACTAAGCTAGAAACCAAAGACGGTGGTAACGCCTATCATGTCTTCTTGCTTCAAGAGCAAGTTGGCGACCCAAAACCGACTCCGATCACGAATATCGTTGACCCATATGATGAAGACGATGGGACTTACACCACCGATAAGAGCGACTATCAAAACGCGGATTGGGCCGACAAAGACAAAATGGCGACTTCTAGCGAATGGCTTAATGGAGTTGGCGTCGGCTATCAGATAATGGTCTCTAGTTTCGCCGATAGCGATGGCGATGGCTTTGGGGACATATATGGCATCAGTCAAAAATTGGATTATTTGAATGATTTAGGTGTCAAAGCGTTATGGCTAACCCCAATCCAGCTTTCGGATTCCTACCATGGCTATGATATTTCCGATTACACCCAAGTTGATCCGAAATTTGGCTCTAAAGTCTCTCCTAACGCTATCGATGGTAACGTCACTAGCGCTAGTGCGATGGAAGATTACAAAGACTTGATCAAAAAAGCCCATGAAAAAGGCATCAAAGTCATCATGGACTTGGTTTTGAATCATACCTCGACATCGAATAAATGGTTCGTCAAGAGCGCCTCTTTGGATTCGAAATACCGCGGGTTCTATCAATGGGGCAACCATAAAACGAGTTCCAAGATAAACGAGGCCAATTCCTGGTATCCGTATGGTGATCACGATTATTCCTATTACGCCAAATTCGGCTCTTCGATGCCTGAGCTCAATTATTCATATCAAAGCACGAGAGAAGCGGTGGAGCAAATGTCTTTGGATTGGTGCTCCATCGGTGTCGATGGCTTCAGACTTGACGCCGTTAAACACATTTATATGCTTGATGAAATCGGCGAAGATTCTTATAAAAACGACACGACGATCTTGGATGTCTCCTCTAGTGGCGATTATTCAAGCGATTTGACCAAAAACCTCAATTTCTTCCGAGAATTGAATCACGCGGTGAAGTCAAAATATCCTAATGCTTTCTTCGTAGGCGAAAATTTCGATGGACACGCTTTCCACGTCGCCCCATATTACGAAAGTTTCGACTCGATGTTTGATTTTTACGCTTATTTCAAGCTCACCAATATCGCGGCATCTAGCTACGCCAAAAACAATTGCAATCAAGCTGGCGGATTCATGCAAAGCGGCTCCAAATGGTCGTCTTCAAGCGAATCCTCGATTAATAACGGCAGCAAAGAATACGGCGAAATAGACGGGAAATACGGCTGGAATTTGCCTGATTTGTATAAGGCTTATGACAGTTACCGCGGCGATAAAGCGATGCCTGGCTCCTTCACCTCCAACCATGATATCGCTAGAAATATCAATAGAATCGCCGGAAGCTTTGATAACACCACCAAAGAAATTGCTAAGCAAGGCAATGTCACTTCCTCCAATTTCGCCTCTTTGACGAAAAAGTCCAATGCTTCCAAGATTGCCACGATTTTGCTTCCTGGCTGCTCTTGGGTATATTATGGCGACGAGCTTGGCATGAGTGGCAATTTCGAAAACGGGAAAGACTCTACTTCCGATTATGCTGATTTAGCCTATCGTCAGCCTATGAAATGGAAGCAAGATGGCAAAATCGGCGATGGCTCATTCACGACCGGGTATAACATCACTGGATCGTCCGCTTCGGTTGCTTGGGATGCGATAAACGCTTCTTCCTTGGTTCTAGACGCCGAAACGCAAGTTACGGATTCCTCTTCGACTTATAGCAAAATCAAGGAAGCGATTAACTTCAAAAACAGTAATCCAGCTTTGATTAGCGGCACCTTCAGCGATGATGGCTCTACTGGCTATAACTTGAAATGGAAAGTGAGCAAGGGTGATAAAACCTATCATGTCTCAATTGATTTCGATAATGAGAAAGTCACTGTCACAGGCTCTAATTCCTTAACGATAAATTGCTAAGAATAATGATGGCGAGGTTAATCCTCGTCATCATTTTCTTTTTATTAATGAGTGTAATTTTATCGCACTATGTGATAATAAAAGCACTGAGGTGAGCAACAATGAATAAATATATGCAACTAGCCATTGAAGAGGCTAAGAAAGGTATTTCAAACGGAGAAGGAGGACCTTTTGGCGCCGTGATTGTCAAGAATGACAAAGTTATTGGAAAAGGGCATAACGAAGTCATCAAAAACAATGATCCGACTTGCCATGGTGAGATGATGGCAATCAGAAATGCCTGCAAAAACCTTTCGGATTTTGATTTGTCGGGTTCAATAATCTACACGACTGGCTACCCTTGCCCAATGTGCATGGGGGCGATTTTGTGGGCTAATATCTCCAAGGTCTATTTTGGTTGCAACACCACCGATACCGAAGAAATCGGCTTTCGCGACAAAGTCTTCTATGAATTCGATGAAAAGAAAAAGAAAGAGATGATCATCGAAATGGATCGCGATGAATGCAAAAAACTCTATGCTGAATATATGGCAGACGAATCAAGAAAGAATTATTAAAAACGTTAGGGATTCCTAGCGTTTTTTTATTGATATTCGCTATCAATGAGTGTCAAAAAACTTATTTAAATGGTATAGTTTTTAAAGTTAATAGAGGTTAGCGATATGGAAGTGAACAAAAAAATCAATGGAGGCGAATTGACCATTGCTCCTAAAGGAAGCCTAGATACCGTCACAACTCCTGATTTAGAAAAAGAGATCGGAGATTTGGAAAATCTAAATTCTTTGATTATCGACTGCAAAGATCTTGATTATGTTTCTTCCTCTGGTTTGCGTTTGTTTTTGAAATTGCATAAGAGCTTATCTCTCAAAGGTGGCTTGAAACTAGTTAATGTGCCACCTCTTATCAAAGAAATATTCGATATCACTCGCTTTTCCGATGTTTTGACGATCGAGCTAGCTTAATGATGAATTACGATCCTTCCACCATATTGCAAATCATCTGTTTCATCCTTTCGCCTAGCGCCCTTATTTTATTGTTCCATTTTTTGCTTAAAAAAACAAAATTCGGGCAGATTAAACCTGTTTATTCTCAATTGATAATCGGAATCTTTTTTGGTGGGTATTCTATTTTTGCGATTCAATTTGGAATTTCCTTTGAGAACTATACTTTGGTCATTGGCACTTGCTTGCCTTTAGCGATATCTTTGTGCTTTGATGGCTTTGAAGGGATCTTTGTCGGGGCTATTGCTTGCATATATCGTATTATCGCTGGCGAATTCTTATGTGCGGACTATTGGAGCCGATACGCGAGCGGTTTCGCTTTCCTTATCGCTGGCATATTAGGGTATTTTATTAGAAAGTTCGTTTTTAAAAGCAAAAGGCCATCATGGTTTTTTGGCTTTATCTTCGGTGGAGCGATGGAAGGGGTGTCGATTCTTTTATCGATGTTTTTCTCTTCTACTAACATCTATAGCGCCTTTGAAACGGTTTCTTCGACCTTATTCGTGGCTATATTCAGCAATGCTTTTTTGACGATGATCCCTTTGATTTTGCTTAATATCGCCGAAAAGAAAAAAACGTTTTTATTTCGAAAACAAAGGACTTTGTCTGAAATATTCCAGTTTGTCTTATTAGGTGGCTTTATCGCGGCGTATGTAGTCACGGTCAGTTTCACCTACGCCATTCAAACCGCTGAAGCAGAAACTTCCGCGAATGCTTTGCTAAACGAGAATCTTGCCGATGTTGATACGGATATCAATGAGAATTGCACTGAGAAATTAATGGAGAAGATCGTCTCTATCAAAGGAAAAATCACAATCCAAACCTCAGAAGAGAGCTTAAATGCCATTCTAGGCGAATATGGTTTGAGCGAAATAAGCATTGCCAACAGCGTTGGCGTTGTCGTCACTAGCACCAATGCAAAATACATTGGCTTTGATATGCATTCAGGAGAGCAATCAAAGGAGTTTTGTGCTTTGCTAGGCTCTGGCCTTTATTATGTTAAGCAAGACTATATGGCTACTTCCTTAGACCCAAGCGTCTATATGCGCTATGGAGGAGGCAAATTAGACGGTGGCTTTTTCTTCGCCGGATATAACGCTGAAGCATACAAAACAGACTATATTGGCAAAGCTTATAATTGCATAAAAAATAGGCACGTTGATTCTAATGGCGGCATCTTATTGACTGATAAAAACGGATTAGTCATTTGCGATAATCTTGGGGGTGGGCAATACACTAGCCAATATATGATTGATGATTTGACGGTTTTGAAATCCGTGGCAAATAGCGAAATCAAAGACATCTCTATAAGCGAAATCGAATGCCATTCTCTCATTTATAAAAACAACGATTGCTATATCATCGTTTTTATCCCGAAGAAAGATGTTTATGCCTCATCGAAAAACACGATTCTTGTCCTTTCTCTTATCCAGTATGTCATATTTGCCATTCTTTTCGGAACGATCTATTTCCTGACCGAGAAATTGATTGTGGAGAAGTTTGAGCATGTTGCCGTTTCCTTGAATAAGATATCGAGTGGGAATCTTGAAGAACGAGTAGAAGTCAAAGGGAGCGTAGAATTCGATTCTTTGTCCAAAGACATCAATTGCACGGTGACTACTTTGGAGAAATATATCAAAGACGCTGAGAATAGGATGAATGCCGAACTTGAGCTTGCTAGGCAAATCCAGAAATCCTCATTGCCATCCTATTTCCCTGCTTATCCGGAAAGAAAGGATTTTGATATTTATGCCTCAATGGATGCTGCAAAAGAAGTGGGCGGAGATTTCTACGATTTCTATTTAATAGACAAAAATAAGATTCTTTTCTTAGTCGCGGATGTCTCTGGCAAAGGAATCCCTGCCGCTTTATTCATGATGAAGACGAAGACAATGCTAAAGAGCCTTATTGAAAGTGGGAAAAGCATCGATGAAGCTTTCAAAATCACTAACGAAAATCTTTGCCATAACAATGACGCTGATATGTTCGTCACCTCTTTTGCCGCCATTTTAAATCTTTGTGATGGCGAGCTCCAATACGTCAATGCCGGGCATTGCTATCCTTTGATCTCAAGAAAAAATGGTCCTTTTGAATTCATCAAAGAAAAAGGAAATTTCGTTTTAGGCGGTTTAGAAGGAACTGATTATTCTTTGCATACCTTGAATATAAATGTTGGAGACCGTCTCTTTTTATACACAGATGGCGTTAGTGAGTCTAAGAACGTCAACGATGAGCTTTTTGGGGAAGAAAGGCTCAAGGAGTCACTTTCTAAAATCTCTGGCGGCTCTAACGTGAAGGAAATGTGCGAAGCAATCAAAAAAGATTTGGAATTATTCTCAATAGATACGCCCCAATTCGATGACATCACAATGCTGACTTTAAGAATAAATTCGTTGCATAATTCTAGTTCCTTGGATCTAAAGCCTACTTTGAATTCCAATTCAATCGTCAAGAATTTCATTCAAGCCAAAGGCGAAGAACTCGGAATCATCAAAGACAAGCTTTCGAAGATTCTTATTGCTAGCGATGAGATCTATTCCAATATCGTCAAATATTCCAAAGCCTCAAATTGTCGCGTGTCTTTAGAAAAAGATGGCGATGAGGTAACGCTCCTAATCATAGAAAACGGCGACCGATTTGATCCGACTGGTTTTATTGATCAAAGAAGCGTTTCTTCGCCTAATCATTTAGAAGAAGGTGGTTTAGGCTTATTGATTACGAAAACGATCAGCAAAGAATTCAGCTATAAATACGAAAATAAGCTGAACGTCATTAAAATTGTTTTCGAAAATAAATAATGGGTTTTGCGACGTTAATTCCGCAAAACCCATTTAAAATCTCAAATTCCTAATTTTTTGTACAAAGCTGGGACAATGATATCTAGTGTTGAGTCATTCATCATTTCATCATGCTCATCAGGAGTGATAATTATCTCTAGTTTATTTTTGTTAAGATAATTTTCGTAATTGCCCGCTTTTAATTTCAAGATATCTTCCCAATAAGCTTTCTTGCTTTTTAGTAGTCCAGCCGGAATTTGACTTGGCTTGAAATAGAGAACCTCGCCATCATAGAAGGATGGGATATTGTTTTTTAAATCCAAAAAGACATGGGAAGCGTTTGTAATCATTTCTTCTAACATGCCAGCTTCTCTGATATCGGCGAAAAGAGGCGAAGTCAAGAAATATTCCCTATCTATTTTTTCGTTGGCCCTAACGAAGTCTTTTTGCAAAGAGGAATCGGTTAAGGCATGAGAGTCTAGCATCACCAAAAGCTTGGTCTTCTCGCCTCTTTCTTCTAATTGATGGGCCATTTCCTGCGCCAGGACGCCACCATAGCACCAACCGCCGATGATATAAGGGCCATTAGGCTGATACTTTTTCATCGTTTCAATATAACGGGAGGCAATGTTTTTGATACCATAGGTTGCCTCTTTTTGGTGATAAAGGTTAAAAGGCTCGATGACGTAGAAGGATATTTTGTCTTTGATTCTTTTAGCCAAGCGGTAATAGGCATCGCTTCCGGAATTTCCGGTATGAATGAAAAACATCTTTGTTTTTGGCTTGTCTGAATAAACGAAAACATCAGATATTTCCTTCTTTTTGGTGATTAAGATAGACTTATCGAAAGTATCTTCATCGTTTTTTTCTGCAATATCCAAACTTAAAATGTCTACCCAAGTTTCAATGGATTTATCATCTTTGTAATAAGAGGAAAGTTCCTTCATGATATCTCTGATTGAGTCTCTTAATAAAGAACGCGAATATATGAACTTATGAACATACAGATATATTAGCGACTTCTCTTTTTGAAGAAGAGTGACTTCAAATAAGGGGTCATCTTCAACGTCTATGACTTTATTCGAAAGGGATTCGTATGTCTTTAATATCGAATTATCGTCTTTGCTATTTATGACTTTCAAAGGTATTTTTCTATCCGTTATGACCATTTGCCGGATTGGTGATTCCTTGTAAATCAAAGAAGCGCGCAACGTTGGATTGTTTTTAGAAGCGCTTTCCAAAGCGTTTATAAGCGAATCTTTTGATAAAAGGCTATCTACTTGCAAAACGATCACTTTTTGGGTTTTCACGATATCTGGGTGCAAAGCCATTTCCAGAGACAATTGTTTTTGGCAAGGGGTCAAAGGGAGCACCTTTAAAATGTTCTCATTTTTCTTTAGAAACGATTCATCGATCGCTTTCTTTTCTTTTTCATTCCAGAGAGACGAATAATCGATTTTTGCTTCGCTTAATGTCGCTCTTAATGACGACGAAGTCAATAAAGAACCACCAGTAAGAGCGATTCCATTCTCTTTTAAGATTGAGGAAACTTTCATTGCCTCAATCGAAGTCCCTCCATAATAAACGAAAGAATGATCTAAATTGATCGATGATAAATGAAGAGATCTCTTCAAAATCTTTGCAAATTTGGCTTCTATATCCGAATTTAAGCTTCCTTCATCATCATCTAGTTTTGGGGATGGAAGCAAATCTCTGCTGATTTTTCCATTCGGATTGCGTGGCATTTTCTCTAAATTTATATAGAAATCAGGGATCATGTAATCCGCCAAAGCTTTCGAAATCTCCTCTTTCAGAAGACTTTCAGCGATCTTTTGCTTTGATTCGTAATAGCAACACAAGTGGTCGTTTCCTTGAACGTTCTTTAAAACCACCGCTAGGGCAGTGACATTGAAATTCAGCTTTTGAAAGGCTTTTTCGATTTGGTTCTCTACCTCGCCCGTTTCGATTCTAAAGCCTCTGAGTTTGATCATATTGTCGACTCTTCCAACAATATAATAAAAATCGTTTTTGTCTTTCCTCACTCTATCGCCAGTTCGGTAATAGGTCTCGCCCTTGATGCTTAGCCATTTTTCCGCATTTAATTTTCCTAAATTTAAATAAGAATGAGACATTCTTTGGTTAGAAACGAGAAGTTCACCTATTTCATTGTTTTTGACTTCTTTTAAATTTTCATCCACCAAAATGGCTTTCGTGTCATTCGCTAGCTTTCCGAGTGGTATTGGCGATTCATTCCCTTTTATTCGTGTAGAAAAGATCCCACAAACTTCCGTGCAGCCATAGGCGTTAAATACTTTTGCTTTGTTGCTTAATGGAGTGAAATTTCTCAATTTTTCGCCAGCGGCAAAGATGTTGACGGAACTTGTGTCATACATCTCTACGATGATCGCGGCTAAAGATGATGGAAGGAAAATATCGCTTATCTTTTTTTCTTTTAGGAAATTAATCAAAGAGGATAGGTCTTTTTTGTCCTCTTCTTTGACAAAATAGAGGCTTCCACCACATTTGATCGTTGAAAACATAAAGTCGGTCGTACCGATGAAAGTGAATCCCGTCATGACAGCGACATTTGATTTTTCATCCATTTTGTCCTCTAAATCGTCTCTCCAATTGGAAAAGGAAACCATCATGGCATGGGAATGCAAAACTCCTTTTGGTTTGCCTGTGGTTCCAGAAGTATAAAGAATGAAAGCGGGATCATTTTCTTTGATAACTGGGCTTTGGAAGGCCTCTTTTTCTTTTAAATCATCCATATAGATTATTTCCGAAGAAAAATCCAAGGGATTCTTTTGATAGAAATCCTTTAAGGTTAGTGTGATTTTCGCTTTCGAATCAGAAAGCATATAGGAAAGCCTTTCTTTTGGATAAGAGGCATCAAGAGGCAAATATATCGCGCCTATTTTCATCACGCTTAAAGCCCCGATGATAATATCCTTGCCGTATGGAACATAAACCGCGATTACATCACCTTTTTTGGCTATTTTAGAAATGGATGAGGCAATGAGGTTTGTCTGACTTTCTAATTCAAGATAAGTCAAAGATGAGGTTTCGTCACAGATCGCTATTTTGTTTGGAAAGCTAAGAGAGTGCTCTTTCAAATAATCATGAATTAGTTTCATAAGCTACTCCTTAGGAAAGAAGCCAACTTCTCTTAACTTAGAGGCAAATGATTCGATATAAGAATCATCTGTCGTAGGGTAACTAAAGCCAAGACGATAAAGGATTTGGATTGTAAGCTCATTATTGATGCTTTCCACGCCAAGAGTCTTCAAATTCGAATCTTTATCGCTATTTTGGTAGACCAAAAGAGTCGAGACTTTCTCAGATAATTCAGGGTTATTTAGGGCATTTGCTAGTGAAGAGGCGAATTCTTCGTTTTCCACCATTTTTAGAGGATTTGTTCTTGAAAGGGTCTTCAAAACATCACCAATATGAATGAAGTGGTTATTGGAAGACATAAAGCAAATACAATCATTTGGAGTGGTGGAAAGAAGTAAGATTGATTCCGCCACTTTATCAATTGGGGAGAATTCGGCTAAGGCATCTAAAACGGCATAGGGGATTTTGCCTAAAGAGAGATACGCTGAAAGAGATTTCATGAAGCTATTGGAAGCGTAATTATTTTGGAATGTTCCGTCTTTATAACGCGGAGAAAGATTGCCAACTCTGATAACTTTGGCATTCAATCCTTGATTCAATATGGCTTCGTAGATTTTGACTTCGGCCATAAATTTGGAATGCATATATTGGTTGCTTTCGATTTCTTGTCCGGCGTAAAGGATATTTTCGGTGAACTTGAAGCCGTCTCTTGGCATACCGTTTTTTGAATTTCCCATCACACTTTCGGTTGAAACGTGGACCAAGCGGGAATCATGTTTTAAACAATAGTCGATGAGATTAATGACAGTGTCGACATTGGTTTTTTCAATTTCATTGTCTTTGGCGAAATGCTTAACGGAGGCGGCGCAGTTGATGACTGTAAGACCATCGACATCAAAGTCTTTTAAGGCCTCTTTTGAGGTAGCATCGCCTTCAATGATGATGACTTGATTTTTTATTTGTTCATCTAAGGCTACGCCATGATAATAATGAATGATTTTCAAGAATCTTTCTAAAGTAGATGTTCCTTCCTTTTGACGAAGGAGGCAATAAACCTTTCGAGATCTGTCTTTTAAGAGCTCAGCGAATACGTGCGATCCCAAAAAACCAGTTGCCCCAATTAAAAGGACATCTTTAAGTTCTTCTTTTGGATTGTTTTTGAAAGCTTCCAAAGTGTTTTTCGAAAGCAAATCGTTGATTGAAGAATAATCATATCCATCAGGACCGATTTCCGAAGTCCCGTCTCCTAATCTGGAGTTTGCTTCTTTGCCTTCTATTTTGACGGTAGAAGAAGTTTCAACTTTCTTCCCTAACGAAGCGGCATAGCTTGCTAATGATGATAATTCTCCATGGTCAAAGACATCTTTATAGACAATCGGATATCCTTTTTTATTCGCGGCGATAACAACTTTCATCGCATTGATGGAAGAACCACCTAACTCAAAGAAATCACTATCGGCAGAAACCTTGTCAATTCCAAGTATCTTCCCGAAAATCTCTGCAAAATCCTCTTCAATTTTATTTGATGGGGCAATGTAATTTTTACTTTCGATCTTTGGTTCTGGCAAAGCTTTTTTATCAACCTTCTGATTGACTGTCAAAGGAATCTTTGCAATAGGCATTGTGATGGTAGGAACCATGTATGATGGCAATTTGGCTTTGATGAAATTGTTTAAATCGGAGATATTCAATTCACCATCAAACACCACGAATGCCGCCAAATATTTGCCACCGCTTGGATAACTATAGGCTTGGACGGTCACGTCTTTGATTCCTTTATATTCCCTAATCGTGGATTCGATTTCTTTTGTTTCGATACGGAATCCCCTGATTTTTACTTGTCCGTCTTTTCTTCCGACGAATTCGACGTTTCCATCCTCTCTATATCTCACCACATCGCCAGTGTGATACATTCTCCATTCGTTATATGGACAATCCTCGTAGGCTATTTTCGTTTTTTCTTCTTGATTCAGATAGCCACGGGAGACTTGAGGACCGGATAAACAATATTCGCCAGCTGCCCCGGCGGGCAAACGATGGTTTGTTTTGTCAAGAATATAGGCGTGAATCGTTTTCATCGGTTTGCCAATTGGTATATTGCTTTCCCAGCGCTTCACTGGGAATAAAGAGACGCCACAGCAATTCTCTGTCGGGCCATAGCCATTGTTTAAGGTGTAATTTAATTTGCTTGGGTCTAAAGATGGAAGCTTCTCACCGCCCAACGTCAAGTAGCGGAGCGTTTTCATCTTTGGATGGTTTTGGACGAATTGGACGCCAACTTGGGTGGTCAATAAGCATTGCGTAATGCCGTTTTCGTCAAAATAGAGAGCGAGCTCATCCAAATTCATTCGCATCTCCTCTGGAATCAAATGCAATGTTCCCCCGTTTAATAAGGTACAGAAAGTGTCGGCCATATTTACGTCGAAACCAAAAGAGGCATAAGCGGCTGTGACGCAATTTGAAGCGTAATAATTGTCTTTGGCACTGCCGTAAGCGTAAGCCACTAAATTACGATGCTCTAATTGGACGCCTTTCGGTAAGCCAGTTGACCCTGAGGTATATAACATTATGAAACGATTGGCGGGCTTTACCTCTGGAAGAGCTATATCCGGGATTTCTTCTTTCCATAGATCTGAGAAAAAAATGATTGGGCCATCGTATTCATTAAGAATCTCTCTTAAGGAATCTTCCGCTAGAAGCAATGAGATATTTGCATCTTTTACCATAAAATTAAGACGCTTTTGAGGATAGCTTGGGTCTAATGGCTCATATGAGACGCCCGCTTTCAAGGCCGCTAGAGGAAGGATAAAGGTATTTTCGTTACGACTAGACAAAATGGCGATGATCGGCTCGTCGCTTTTAGGTTCGCTTTCCAAAAGGTGCTTATGAATCACTTTGGCTAAATCGTCTGTCAAAGTATCCAATTGCTCATAGGTGTATTTCTTCTCCTTATAGACTGCCGCTAACTTAGTTGGATGTTCTTTCGCTTTCTTTTTGAAAAGAGAGACGGCAGTATCATTAGGATCATAAGCCAAATCCCAAGGGAAATTATAAGAATCGAGTTCTTTTGAATCTTCTTCATCCACCAAAGAAATATCTGCTATTTTTTCTTTTTCTATCAATCCGATGGCAGCGTTTGCAATGCTTTTAGCAAAATGACGCATCATTTTTTCGCTATAAAGGCTGCTATCATAAGCAATATCGATTTCACCTTCTTTGTTTTGGCCTTCATTGATAAATACCGAAACAGGGATCTTAGCCACGTTCAAAGGAATGGAATTTACCTCCAATCTCCCATATTTTGTCGTGTATTCATTGATGACACCGACTTGGTAAGCATAAGAAATCGATGGGTGGAAATCGAATTTAGCTGCGGTTTTGGCAAATGGATAATTTTCATGCGAAATCGTTTCGCTAAAATGATTTGCTACATCTTTCAAAAAAGGCAAAGTACCAATCGAAGAGTTAATTTTCAAAGTCAAAGGCAAAGTGTTAACGAACATGCCCATTGTGTTTTGGATGCGGGGATTGCTTCTCCCAGAAGAGATTGTGGCGATACCAACGCCGTCTTCATAGACGAATCTTGAGGCGGCAATATATGTCGCTGCTAAATAAATAGAGGCGGCGGTTAAATGATTCTTCCTTGCGAATTCATTTACTATTTTTAAAGAAGTGGTCGCTGAAACGTTTTCTTCTTTGGAAGAGAGGCTCTTATCGTATATGTCAGGGATTAAGCGAGTTGCTTCTTCAGTAACCATGTTGCTATTGAAGAATTCTTCGTCTGCTGGGTCGATCTTTTGATCTTTGGCGTAATCAAAATACGTATATTCTTCTTTTTCGCATTCTTTTCCGTCCAAAGAATTCGCTAATTCGCTTATGAATAAGTCAATTGAGCTGCCATCCATAATCAAATGATGGAAATCCATTAATAAATGGAGAACGCCTGAAACATCATTGATGGCAAATCTCATCAATGGACCCTCCAATTTAAATGGCTTGACGAAATCTTTTTTATAGGAGGCGTACTCTTCTTTGCTCAATTTCAAGGATTTAATCTCATAAACGAAGTTTTCGCATTCCTTCATCAAAACATCTTCACCATCGTTTATAAAACTAACTTGGATGGAAGGATGATTGGAAACGACATTTTTAATCGAATTTTGCAAGGATTTCTCATCTATTCCTTTAGGGAAGACGATTTCAAAAGGAATATTGTATTCGGTGGATTCAGGCTTTTTGACGCATTCGGTGTAGACGCCTAGTTGCGAAAAGGTCAAACGAGAAGAATGAATGTTTTCTTTTTTAGTGATTGATGACTCTGCGTTTCTTTTGGATAAAATTTTGTCTTCGATAGATTTAATTGAGCCGTTTGAGATCAATTCCCTATTAGGGAATTCGATACCGTATTTTTTGAAAAGAGTGGCTCCTAAGCGAATGGAGGAAATAGAGGTTAAGCCATATTTTGATAATAGAGCGGTCGTGTTTGTGATTTCCGTTCCGATTATATCTTTTATTATCGAGGAAATTTCTTTTTCGAGGTCAGTTAAAGGAAGACTATTTCCTTCTATTTTTATTATAGGCTTAGGCAAAGCTCTCTTATTTACTTTCGAATTTTGGTTTAAGGGGATGCTATCGATTTGCATCGTCACCTCAGGCACCATGTATGGAGGCTTTCTTTCATAGATGAAAGCGTTTAGGCTATCGATACTTATTGTTTTCTCACTTACGATGTATGCGGCGATGAATTTGCCTCCGCTTGGTGAATCAAAAGCCGCCACAGTGCAATCTTTGATATCAGGGTAATCTCTGATCACTTTTTCTACTTCGGTCAATTCAATGCGGAAGCCTCTGATTTTGACTTGCCCATCCTTTCTTCCGATGAATTCGATGTTTCCATCTTCTAAATAACGAACGATATCACCGCTTTTATAGACTAAGCCATAGTCTTTTTCGGTTGAAAATGGGTTTTTGATAAAAGCTTTGGAAGTGGCGTCATCTCTATTTAAATAACCCTTGCCTACGCCTTTTCCACCGATTAATAGTTCCCCAGAAGCGCCAATAGGCAAAGGACGCAAAAATTTATCTACGACGTACAATTTCGTGTTTCCGACGGCTTTTCCTATTGGCAGTAATTTGCTATCGCTAGTGACTTTATAATAGGTGTTATAGACACTGCATTCGGTAGGTCCGTATATGTTATAGAAATTGAGGTTTTTAGGAGGAGTGATTGGCACTAATTTCTCTCCGCCAACCAATAAGTATTTCAAATATTTGGAAGTTAAGAATGTTGCGAATTGCCTCCCGACTTGGGTTGTCATGAAGGCATGGGTTATCTGGTTCTTTTTGAAATATTCGTCTAGCGCCACTAGATCCAAGCGGATGGATTCATCAATGATATGAAGCTCACCCCCACTAGTTAAAACTGGGTAAGTGTCCATCATGTTTGCGTCAAATCCGAAAGAAGCATAAGCGGCATGCTTGCTCTTAGAATCATATTGCAGGAAGTGTTTTTGCCACATGACGTGGTTTAGGATATTCGAATGTTTTAACATTACGCCTTTCGGGGTGCCAGTTGTCCCAGAGGTGTAAAGGATAATAAAGCTATCTTCACCTGAAATTTTAACGTTTATAGGAGATTTGCTTAGATTTTCTATCTCATCAATGAATAGGACTTTGCCTTTGTAACCTGGCAAAAGAGGAAAAAGAGAGCGATCGGCAATCAAAAGCTTTGAAGAGGCATCGTTAACCATGAAAGACAATCTTTCTTTTGGGTAGGTGGAATCTAAGGGCTGGTAAGCGGCGCCAGCTTTCAAAACCCCTAAAGAAGTGATGGGCATCCATTCTGAACGCGATAGAAGAATTGACACAAAATCGCCTTTTTTGATGTTTTCTTTTAATAAGTACGAGGCTATTTTATCCGACAAATCGTCTATTTCTTTGTAAGTTAGCTTTTTGTCTTTATAAACGACCGCGATATTATTTACCTTTTCTTTGACTTGCTTTTTGAATAGGCTTACAACGTTTTGGTTTTGATCGTAATCGAAAGACGTTTTGTTAAAATTCTCGATTGATTTTAAATCTTCTTTCCCTATTAGATTTATTGTCGACAGGGTCTTTTCGCTTATGAACCCTTTTAAGATATTGTCGTAGGTATCCACTAAACGTTTGATGGTGCTTTCTTTGTAAAGTGATGAACGGTATTCTACCTCTACGTCAAAATGATTTTCGCGATTGAAAACGTAGAACGCGATGTTTGATTGGGCGTCTTTGTGCTTGATATTCTCGCTTTTTTGGTAAAGCCTTCCTTGGTAAGTAAAAAGTATATCCGTTGTCAAACCTAAAGTTGTAGCGATCTTGACGAAAGAGGCTTTTGAATGAGAAACATCCGATATCATCTCTTTTTTGGCATCCAAAAAAACTTTTTCTATATCAGCTGTTTCATCGAATTTTTGATAGTATGGGAAAGTCCTGACAAACATCCCTTGGCTATTTTGCGTATCAATATCGCGCCCATTACAAACCGTGCAGAACAAACTCTCGCTTTGGGCTGTGAAAACAGACAAGGCGTAGGCAAAGGCGGCAATTAGCAAATTGCCTTTGGTGACTTTGTCCTTTTTTGCGAGAGATTCCAATTCGCCATAGGGCGCTTTTAAATCTGCTTTAAATGTAGAGCAAGAAGAAGTCGCTATATTATCTGGGAAATCAGAGGGAATGTTAGAGTCGACGCTGATTCCGTCGAGTTTGTTCATAAAATACGTTTCGTCTTTTTCTGATTCTTTTAAGTAACTATCGCTTTCTAAAAGCACATTATGCTCGGCTAATGACATCGAACAATTTGCTCTCTCTTTTTCAAAATAGGCATTTTCAATCAAATCAAATGCCAAATTCACTGATGTTCCATCGGAAATGATGTGATGGAAATCCAATAGCAAATAGACATATTTTTCAGTTCTTATTATCTTTGAGCGGCATAATGGGGCTTTTTTTAAATCGAATGGCTGAATGAAGGCATCCATTTCCCTATCAATATCTTTTTCGTAAGTTTCTAGATAGGGAACTTCAATTAAAATATTAGCTTCTTTGTACATCAAAACCCCGTCATTGCTCTCTAAAAAGTAATAATGGCTAGTTTCAAAATTCCCAAGAGTGTCTTTGATCGCTTTAGAAAGCTTTTCGATATCGATTTCCTCGATGCTGTATTTTCTAAACAGCGGAATGTTATATTTTGTGGTGCAATCTTCATTGCGTTCATCCAAATAAACGCCATATTGGCTATCACTTAAAGGTACGGGAAATTGAATTTCTTTCATAAGAGCTTCCTTTCTTATCTTTCTTCTACTATCGAGATGAGATAGTCTTCGAAATCTTTGTCAAAGACATTCCATTCTTTCTTTGAGATATTTTGACTGATTTTGTTAGAGGTGGCAGATGGGATGGCTGTGATTTCTTTCATTTTGTCGGTTAGACCAATGCCGATGGCTTTTAGAAAGCTCTCTTTGTATGTCCATATTTTTGTGAAAGAGCGATCTTTGTCCGATGACTTTTCAACATAATCTATTTCTTGGCTCGAGAAGCAATGGTCAGCAACGCTTTTATCATATTTTCGAATCTTTTCGATGTCACAGCCTATTTGCTTATCCGAAATCACAACTATCGCGTATTCTTCGGTATGAGATAGATTGAAATGGATGCTTGGATAATCCAAAAGGAATGGTTTTCCATTTTTGCCATATCCGATTCGAACATTTGCATAATCTAAATCTTTTTCTTCGATTGCTTGTTTCAAAGCTATTCCAGCAGCCAAGGACAGGTTCCTATCTTTTTCAAAGAAAAAACGGTTTGCTTTCTCGATTCTTTCCTGGCGAAGAGAAGAAATTTCGTTTTTGTCTAGCTGTTTGACGTTGACGATATAAAATTTATACATTTTTTGCCCTCATAAGGAATTGGCTCGAATGATTATATTAGTATAATCATTTTTACGATTCGGGGGAATTAACTATTTTAAAAGAGATTTAGTTGAAATAGTTTTAATGAGGCTCTTTTAATTGAATTGTATTTATATTAGACAGCGTTTTTCTTTAAAAAAGAGGCTTTTTGCAAAGATTTTTTAATATCCAATCCCTTATATCTTATATTTTTCAATGCCCCTAGTATAATTGAAAGCATGGAAATAATTAGAAAAAACATTCATACGCATACTAGTAGATGTGGACATGCCTTAGGCGAAGATGAGGATTACCTTCTTAAGGCGCTTGACGCAGGAATTGAATGCCTAGGATTCAGCGATCACATTATATTGCCAGATAGATCACAAAAGGGGATGAGAGGTGATCCATCTCTTTTTGGTGACTATATTTCTTCGATTAGGAATCTGGAAAAGAAATACGCAAGCAAAATAGAAATCAAATTAGGCTTTGAGGCGGAATGGTTTGACGGTAAATACTTTTCCTATTATCAAAACCTTTTAAAAAGCGGCGTCATAGATTACTTGATTCTCGGTGAGCATTGCACAATCAAAGATAATGAATTTCTTTGGTATATGGATATGGCTAAGAAAGACAAAGACAAAGCCTTAGAGCATTATGTAAACAATGTAATAGACGCAATGAAATCAGGACTTTTCACCTATGTTTGCCATCCTGATTTATTCCTGATTTGGTATAGGGATTGGAATGAGAAAACCATTGAAGCTACAAAAACTCTAGCGATGGAATCGAAGAAATTGGGAATTCCTTTAGAAGTCAATATGGGATGGATGAATTTTCATTGTGATAGAGACATAGCGTCTGTTGAAACCGATCACTACCCATATCCGCTTTTTTGGGATGAGGTCTCGAAAATCGGCTGTCCCTCTGTTATCGGAATTGATGCCCACTTGCCAGACATCTTTTTAAAGGGGAACTTCGAAAAGATATTTGATTTTGTGAAAGAGCATGATTTGAATCTTGTTGAACCAAATATTAAATAGTATTGATAGTCTACCTTTTTGATTTTAAGGAGAGAGTCTAATGAACGAAAAAGAACTAATTGAAGCCCGACATAGCGTGAGGTCTTATTTAGATAAAAAGATCGCTGAGCCTACATTGGAGATTCTAGAAAACGCCATATCCGCCATAAATCGCGAAAACAATCTCCATATTCAATTAGTCACTGACGAGCCACATGCTTTTGATTTCTTTCCCGCACATTATGGCAAGTTCGCCGGCGTTACTAATTACATTGCCTTAATCGGCCCAAAAAGCAAAGATTTAGAAGAAAAATTAGGGTACTTTGGGGAAAAACTCGTTCTTTTGGTCCAAAGCCTTGGCTTAAATTCTTGTTGGGTTGGCTTAACGTATAAGAAAAAGAAAGCCAATGTTCATATCGCTAAAGGAGAAAAACTTTCTCTTGTTATCGCAATCGGATACGGAAGACATCGTGGTTTCCAGCATAAAAGCAAGGAAATATCGAAAGTTACAAAGGGCGATAATTTCCCAGATTACTTCTTAGAAGGGGTTCGTTATGCTTTGTTAGCGCCAACGGCGATGAACCAGCAAAAATTTTATTTCACTTATTTAGGCGATAACACCGTATCTTCAAATACCAAAAAGGGTCCCTTCTCCAAAGTTGACTTAGGAATTGCCAAATATCATTTTGAAATCGGAGCGGGAAAAGAGAATTTTAAATGGGCTGATTAATAATTGTCTAAAGCGCTTCCTGTACTTTGTTCTTGTTTTTTCAATATTCTCGGGAAGACGATTAAGAAAACGAGCAGGCTTACTAAAGAAGAAACGAAGTCCGCGATTGGCTCGGCGTAAAAAGCCGTCTCGGCGTTTTTCGTTAAATAAGGCAACAAGAAAGTTAATGGGAGCAAAAGAACGGCTTTTCTATTCAATGACAGCCATATTGAAATGCGGGCTTGGCCTAATCCAGTTAAGCCATCCACCAAAGTGTATTGGAAGGTTAGGAAGATTATTGGGAGCATATAATAGCGAATGAATTTGCTTGAAGACTCGATAACCGCTTCTGATCCCCCTCCAGAAAATGATAAGAATAGCGAGGCGAATGGCTTAGCTAAAAAGAAGGACAAGACAAAGCAAATGCTTGTGAAAATAAGGCCGCATATCGTTATCTGTTTTTCGGCCTTTTTCACCAAATCAACCCTACGGGCACCATATAAATAGGCTAAAACTGGCTGAGTCCCTGTTGAAATACCTAGCAAAGGTCCGGTTACCAAAGAAAAGAAAGCCTGCGTAATCGTGCAGCATTCAATGTAAAAATCCCCGTTATTTCCGCCTGCGTTTTGCAAAACTGAGTTCAAAGCGATGATAATGACTGCGTCTGTGGAAAGAATGATGAACGGGGAAAATCCCAGTTTTAAGATTTTTCGCATTATTTTGAAATCGTAGTTTCCTACGCTTGGCTTTATATTTGCTTTAAAGAAAATGAAACAGAAAGAGATGATTGCGCTCAATAACCAAGATAATGCGGTGGCAATGGCCGCGCCCTTGATCCCTAGATTGAACGCATACATGAATAGTGGATCTAGCGCTATATTCATAAGGGCTGCGAAAATGGTAGAAACCATCGCTTCAAAGCTTTTTCCTTGGGCGGTTAAAAATTGCACAAAGCCTATAGAAAAGAACGCCGGAATTACCCCTATCAAAAAATAAAGCATGTATTCTTTTGCGTAAGGAAAAGAGGTATCACTAGCGCCAAACCAATAAAGCATGGGGTTTAAGATCGCATAGAATAAGCCCATCACGATTCCGCCTAAAATAAGGAGCATCAATAAGCAATTTGAAAATATTTTTTTGGCGTCTTCCTCACGTTTTTGGCCAAGCGACATTGAAAATAAAGGCGCCCCGCCTAAAACGACCAAGTAAGCAAAGGATGTCACAAGCGTGGTTATCGGAGAAGCAACGCCTGCCCCAATCAAAGAAATTTCGCCATCAACGGGCAAATTTCCAATGTAAATACGATCGACGATATTATATAAAACGCTAATAAACTGGCTAAGCATCGCGGGAAGCATCAGTCTCAACACTGTCTTTAAAGTGTTTTCGTTTCCCAAATTCACCGCTTTCATACGGCGGAGATTATAGCATTTGTGAGAAAAAAGCATAAACATCTAGTTTACGAAACTAAAAAGAATATGCCATTTGTGCAAAGTTAGGTTAAAATATATCAATTAATTGTTGGAGTGATTATGACTTTGTTGGAATTCATTTTGTGGATATTAAGCATCTGTTCGGAAGTGGCTATGGGGTACGGGATATATGTAACCATCGGGCCAACTTATCTTTTCATACCGATAATTTTGACTCCCTTTATTTTTATCGTTTGGTTTGCCTTATGGATTCTTCTCATCACTCTTTGGGGTTTTACTTTCGATAAGAAGAAAGAGCCTAAATTCTCTAAATTTTATTATGCTATCTTGGTTGCTACCGATACGTTGTTTTTGAGAATCATTAGAGTTCACATTCATTTGAATGGCAAAGAAAAACTCCCGAAAGATAGACGCTATTTGATTGTGAGCAACCATGTCTCTAATTTTGACCATATGACTCTCTTAGCGGCTTTTAGAAAAGAGGAATACCCGTTACTTGCCATCACAAAGCCTGAAAACATGGATTTCCCTATTGCTGGGCCATTAATTCATCATAGCGGTTTCATCCCGATCAATCGCGAAAACGCCAAAGAAGGAATCAAAGCCATCATCAAGGGTGCCAATTATTTAAAAAGCGGGACGCTTAATATTGCTATTTGCCCAGAAGGCACAAGGAATAAAACCGAGGAGCTATTGCTCCCTTTCCATCCTGGGTCCTTCAAATTGGCCGAGTGGGGCAAAGCTCCGATTGTGATTATTTGCTTCAGAGGGACTAAAGAAATCGCGAAGCTAGTGCCTTGGCATAAGGCGATTGTGAATATTGACATACTCGAAGCTATAAATCCTGAAGATTATGAGGGGAAAAACACGACTGAGCTTGCAAAGCATGCCGAAGAAATAATCATCGATCACTTAAAGGAGGAGAATAGATGAATTACCTTATCTATAACCCGCAAGCCAAAGAAGGAAAATGCAAAGAAATCGCTGGATCTTTGAAGGCTAAATTAGAGCCATCATTCCCGGAACTCGGAATGATTCCGCTTAAAAATTTTGATTGGGATGTTTTCTGCAAGACCTTAAAGCCTACTGATAACGTCATTCTTCTTGGCGGCGACGGGACTTTGAATCGAATCGTCAATAGCCTTGGCCATTCTTCCTTTGTTTGCCCAGTTTATTTTGCGGAAGTTGGAACGGGGAACGATTTTGTTAAAGACATCGAGGAAGAGAAAGATCCAAAAACGGGATTATTTAGAATCAATGACTATATTGAGAATCTTCCTTATGTCGAAATTAAAGGGAAGACTTATAGATTCTTGAATGGGATAGGCTTTGGAATCGATGGTGAATGCTGCGTTAAAGCGGAAGAAATGAAAGCCGATGGTTCTGAGGATATCGATTACTCCAATATCACCGTCAAACTGTTGCTTCATGAATACACTCCACGCAACGCGAAAGTGGTCATCGACGGGAAAGAATATCAATTCAAGAAAGTTTACATTGCCTCTTCAATGAATGGCCGCTACTATGGTGGTGGGATGAAAGTGGCCCCAGAGCAAAAACGCGGAAGTGGGAAAATCACCTTTGTCTCGGTTTTCGGAAAAGGGAAAATCGGCACTCTTATGATGTTTCCTAGAATTTTCAAAGGCACTCACTTAAAGAACAAACGAAACGCAGTCGCTTTGATTGGAAAATGCATTGAAGTTACTTTCGACAAGCCAACAGGATTGCAAATCGACGGCGAAGTAATCAATGATGTCTTAACCTACAAAGCTTACATCAAATAAAAATTAAACAAGCCGTTTTTACATTGATATTTAAAAATATATCTTGAAAATGCTAAGATTTTCATGATAGCAGAACGTTTAAAAACAATGGATTAACTGGCTTTTTTATTTTTGCCTATAATAACTTTTGGGGAGATGTGCTAAAATCCATTCAATATGTTAACGAAAAAAGAGTCTTTGTTTTTGCGTGTTTTACTAGGGGCTTGGATTGTTTTGGCCTTAGTTAGCTTAGTAAGCGTTATTTTGAGTATCGTTGAAATTTGGAGAACAAACAGCATCAACAACAATATATTTGAACTTATCTTCATGGGCATTCATTTTATTGTTTTGGCTTTTTTTATCATGGTTACGATAGACAGTTTCAAAAGAGGCAGCCAAATCATACGCGGTTTGGCTTATAGCGCTCATTCTGGCGTGAGCATCCCGATTCGTGTTGCTTCTGTCTTGATCTTCGCTTTGGGAATGGCTTTAGTCATCATGGGCATTCTTTATTTGACCCCCTCTGGCGTTTATGACTTCAACTTCCCTGTCACTTTGAAGTGGGCGATGGTGAATTCAGGGTTGCTTTTGATGGTATTGATGTCCGCTTTTTTCGTTTTTCCGTTTTTGTTTGCCAAAAACCCAACTATCAGCAAGAAAAAAGAAAATGAATTGAATCAAAGGAGATATCACCAATGAGAAAGAAATTATCGTTATTCACTTTAAGCGCTTTTTCTGCTTTGACTTTAGCCGGATGCGGGTCTGGCAACTCTTATAGTTCTGATATCTATGATGAAGACCCGATCAAATTAGAAAGAGATCCTGCTACCGATTACTCTTATGCTGAATCGACTAACGAGAACGGGTCGATGACTTATGAGATTTTCGTTAGATCTTTCTATGACTCAAACGGAGATGGTGTTGGCGATTTGAACGGGGTGAAAGCTAAACTCCCTTATCTTGCCGATTTAGGCTATAAGTCGATTTGGCTCATGCCTATTTTCTATAGCGGTTCTTACCACGGATACGATGTCATTGATTACTACAAAGTGAATGGCGCATACGGAACGCTTGATGATTTTGATTCCTTGGTTGCGGAAGCTAAAAAATACAACATTGATATCGTGCTGGATATGGTTTTCAATCATTGCTCCCTCCAAAATAAATATTTCACCGACGCTTTCGCGGATTATAAGGCCAATAATACTGGCGCTGATTCAAAAGCCGACTGGTTCAATTTCGGTCCTGGTGGCGATCACATCTATCAAGGCGTCCAATACGAATCGAGATTTGACGCGAATATGCCTGATTTCAATTTGGATTCAGAAGGTGTCCGCGCTGAGATCGAAAACATCATGAAGTTCTGGATCGGTCACGGAGTTAAAGGGTTCAGGCTTGACGCGGTTTTGTATTATTACTATCAAAACGCCACTAAAAACGTTGCATTTTTGAATTGGCTTGCTGAAACCGCCCATAAATACGATCCTGATTTATATATGGTCGGGGAAAGCTGGCTTTCGGATGGCGCTTTGAATTCCTATTTTGAATCGAAATGCGATTCCTTCTTCGATTTCTCTTTCGCGACAGGCGGCGATAGCAGCTGCATCAACGTTATCAAAGGATATGGCAACGCTAGTAGCATGAGCGAGTCGATTCAAAAAATCGAAGCAACGAGAAAAAAGAAAAACCCCGATTCTTATACTTCTTACTTTTTAAGCAATCACGATCAAGACCGCATTGCTAAGAATTTCACCGATGAAGCCACCTATAAATCCGCCTGCACTTTCTATACATTGCTTCCAGGCGCCGCCTACACATATTATGGCGAAGAGATAGCCTTGAAAGGCACTAGAGTCACTAGCCCTAATGACCAAAGCGATGTTCGCCGCCGTCTCCCGATGATTTGGAGCGAGAGCGACAAAACCGGAGAATGCTCTTTCCCAGAAACCAGCCGCTTGGATTTAAAGAAAAACGATCAAGTAACCAAAGGGGCCAACGACTTGAACAATGAGGCTTTCTCCTTGACTAAGCATTACAAGATGATGATTCATCTTCGCAACAAATATTCTTGGATCAAACACGCGACTTACAAAGATTTGACCTCTAGTTTGAAATCTTCCTCCAGAAGCGTTATGGCTTATTCTTTAGAATATGATGGAAATAAGATTATCATTGTTCATAATTTTGGGAGCAGCCATGTCGAGGTCACCTCTCCTGGCTCAATGATTTTAGAGCAAATCAACACCGTTCATCGCTTGCCGGAATTGAATGATGGGACTTTGAAATTGGCAGCCCATAGCAGCGTCATTCTTCAATAACACTGGTTTTATTTGAAAAAATACTATATCTTAAGTAATAGGCATAAAACAAAAAGGAGTTTTTGCAAATGAAAAAACCTATTACTTTGCTTTTGTTTTCAGTAACGGCATTATCTCTTTTAGGCTGCTCTGGAAACGGAAACAATTCTTCAGAGGATACAAAAGGCGCCTCTAGCTCTTCAACAAGCGGGAAATTCGACATTTCGTTGCCTGATATACCTGACTTAGGCGAAGACAGTGTCGCCTTCCATTATTATAGGGGTGATGGCAAATATTCATCATGGGACATGTGGATTTGGGAAAAAGGCAGCGATGGCGCAGCTTATACTTGGAACGCCAAAGATGATTTTGGAGTAGTGGCGATTTATCCTCTGTCAACTTGGAAAGACGCCATAAGCAATACCTTGGGATTCTTAATCCGCAAAGGCGGAAACTCCTGGACTGATAAGGATTGCGGAGGCAATGACATCTATATCGATTTCAGCGAATTCGAAAAAGACAGCAAAGGAAGATACAACATCTATATGAAATCAGGCGACAGCAACGTTTATAAAGACTCCAAAGGCAGCGTAAACGGCAAAATCACCTATGCCACATTTGCCACAACTAGCAAAATTGCCGTTTTGGCCAATTTGCCTATCTATTCTTATGATTTAAAAAAGAATGGGGTCTCGATATTGAAAGCAGATGCACCAAAGGCTATTCGCGTGGAAATCAATTTGCCAAGCGATCAGGAAATAGACTATACGTCCTCTTATTCTATTGATCTAACTTTGAAAGGCGACATCAAACTTTCTAGCGTAGTTAAAATGACTCACGTTTTTGACACTGAAAGCTTCGGGGAATCTTATAACTATAACGGCGAGCTAGGCGCGCTTTACTCAGAAAACAAAACTGATTTCAAAGTCTGGAGCCCAATGTCTAGCTCCATCAAATTAAGAATCTATGATAACGGTACCCCCGCTAGCTTAGGCGGAAGCGACGCTTATGAAGAAATCGCGATGGACAAAGGCGAAAAAGGCGTCTTTAGCGCGACTGTCACAAAGAATCTTGCTGGCAAATATTACACATACGTTGTCACCAATGGCACTTATAAGGAAAAGGAAATCGTCGATCCTTACGCCAAAGGATGTGGGGTCAACGGAAACCGCGGCATGATCGTCGATTTCGATGCCACCAATCCGAGCGGATGGGAAGAAAGCAAACCTTCTAGCTATGATAGAAAAGAACTCGTCGTCTATGAAACCCACGTCGCCGATGTCACTAGTAGCGACACCTGGACTGGCGCTAGCGACCATAAAAAGAAATTCTTAGGGATGTGCGAAGGAGGAACGACTTATACCAATGGCACAGTCAGTGTCAAAACTGGTTTTGACCACATTAAGGAATTAGGGGTGAACGCCATTCAGATCATTCCTATTTTTGACCAAGCCAATGATGAACTGAATATGACTTTCAACTGGGGCTATAACCCTCTTAATTACAATTGCTTAGAAGGGGGATATAGCAGCAATCCAAAAGATGGCTATACGAGAATCAAAGAATTCAAGCAGCTCGTCAAAGCCTATAATGACGTCGGAATCAATGTCATCATGGACGTTGTCTATAACCATGTGGCGGGCGCTAGCGAATCCAATTTCGATGTCTTGATGCCAGGCTATTATTTCCGTTACGACGGGCAAGACCAATTAAGCAATGGAAGTGGATGCGGGAACGAAACGGCTTCCAATCACTATATGATGCGGAAATTCATCACTGATTCCGTCTGCTTTTGGACCAAGGAATATAAACTAGGCGGCTTCCGTTTCGATTTGATGGGCCTCCATGATTTGGAAACGATGAACCAAGTGGCCGCTAAGGCTAAGGAAATCAATCCGGATATCGTGATTTATGGCGAGCCATGGCAAGGCGGAAGTAGCACTTTGGATGACTCAGACTCCGCCAAGCAGATGAATGGGAACAAATATGTCGGATATGGGCAATTCAATGATCAAATGCGCGATGCCTTGATCAGAGGCGGCTTAAGCGGCGACAAAGATTTAGGCTGGGTCACTAATCAAGAATCGAAAATCGAGCAATCTTATCTCAGTAAGCTTACCGATGGCGTAAAAGGCATAACTTCCGCTTCTAGCAAAATCGAAGATCCTGATAAAACCGTTTCCTATGTCACCTGCCACGACAATTACACCCTTTATGACCGCGTGATGGCGACAGGAGCGGTGGCTAAAACCGATACTGAGACCGCGAAAAAAATGAATATGCTTGCCAATAGCGTCGTGTTCACTAGCCAAGGAACTTCCTTCTTATTGGCGGGCGAAGAGATGCTAAGAAGCAAACAAGGCGATAAGAATTCCTATTCCTCTTCCTACAAAGTCAATGAATTGGATTATTCTTTAAAGGCGAATAACTTGGATTTATTTGAGAGCTATAAGTCTTTGATCAGCCTAAAAAAGAGTCTTTCAGGCCTTCATTTGGATAAAGATGGCATCAAAAACATCAAGGTTACGATGGACAACAGCGGGTCGCTATTAAGTTATGATTTGCCAGACGCGACAAATAACAGGACTTATAAGATTGTCCACGCTAACGGACTAGTGAAAGAACAAGCAGTCGATTTAGAGGGATACACCTTATATTGCAGCACTTTGAATAAACATAGTGAAGTCTCAAAAGACACAAAAATAACCGCTTTTGAAAGCATCGTTGCCTATAAAGTTAACTCCTGATTTAGTAACTTATTTAGCCAAATTGGGCCGAATCGAAGGCTTATCGTTTCAGCCCAATTTTTAATTTTTCGAAAAAAAGTAGATAAAATCGGCATTATCAATTGCAAATTTTTAGAATGAAAGCGTTATCATTTTGCTTTACGAACATAAAATAAAGATAGGTAATATCAAAGTAAAAATAAAAATTGTAAAGAAAGAAAGTGTCTCTTTACTTTTTTTCCTAATATCACGAAAATATAAGCATGGATTTAAAAGATAACGGCGTTTGCAATTTCTTCTTATGCAAAAATTGTAAGCGCTTTATCAAAAATTATTGAAAGGAGAAATTAATTAAATGAAACTCAATAAAAAAATCCTTTGCGCCTTATTGCTGGCTCCAAGTGCCTTAATGGTGGCTTGCGGCGGCGGCAATAATGATTCCGGATCTGACAAAATTACCATCTGGGTCTCTGAAACAGAAGGCGTCGCTGATTCCTTTAAGGCTTTGGCTGAGAAATACGCCCAAGAGAATGGCCTTAATTACACCTTTGACGTTGTTGGTGTTACTGAAGCTGAATCCGCAACCCAAATGTTGACCGACGTTACCGCTGGCGCTGATATCTATTGCTTTGCGCAAGACCAATTCGCTCGTTTAGTCCAAGGCGGTGCCCTTGATAAATTAGGAACGAAAGCTGCCAGCTTTGTCACTGAAAATAACACAAGCGACTCTGCCCGTGCCGCCAAATCCGGCGATGATTATTATGCTTATCCATTAACCGCCGATAACGGATACTTCATGTATTACAATAAAGACGTTGTCAAAGAGAGCAGTCTCGGAGATCTTGAATCTGTTATCAACGATTGCGAGAGAGCTGGCCAAAACTTCTCTATGGAAATGGGGACCAGTGCTTGGTATCTTGCTTCCTTCTTCATGTCATATGATAGCGATATGAATCAACTTTGCCATTCCAACTGGACCACTGATAGCAATGGCAAATTCATTGGCGTCGACGATACGTTTGATACCGATAACGGCATTATCGCCGCGAAAGGAATCCAACGCCTTGTCAAATCTAGCGCTCACGTTTCTTCTTCCAAAGCTGCCGATTTGACCGCAGCTACTCCATCCGCAGTCTTAGTCTCCGGAACTTGGGCTTATAACGATGTTGTAACAGCTTTAGGCGACAAAATGGGCGTTGCTGAGCTCCCAAGCTACACCATCGATGGCAAGAAATACCATATGGGCAGCTACTCTGGCTACAAACTCATGGGTGTCAAACCTCAAACTGATGCGACGAAAGGTAGCAACCTCCACAAACTCGTTCAATATCTTACTTCCTATGATGCCGAGATGGGTAGACTTACCTCATTTGGCTGGGGCCCATCCAACAAAGCCGCCCAAGCAACTGAGGAATTCAAAAATAACCCAGCTCTTGCCGCTTTAGCAAAGCAAAACATTTATGCCACTGCTCAAGGACAAATCCATGGTTCTTGGTGGGATATCGCCAAAGTCATCGGCACCTCTTTGAAAGATGTCGAATTAGATGACAATACTGGAATCAAAGCCGTCTTAGACAAATATAAGAAAGACATTGATTCTCTCTTCACGATGAGCGAAGAAACCAAACGTGCCTTCACCGTGATTGGCTCAATTGCTTCTGAAGGTTGCAATTGGGACACTGATATCCAGATGACCGAAGAACCAACCAACACCTGGACCTCTAAAGCCATTACCTTCGCTGAAGGCGATGAATTCAAAGTTCGCCAAGGCTTAAGTTGGGACACTGCGTTTGGCATTGATGGCGGAAACTTCGTAATCACCGCTGATAACGCTGGCAGCAAGAAAGTTCAACTTGTGACAACTGTCGATTCTGATGGCAAAGTCACCGGTGGAACCGTCAGCTTAATCGCCGCTTAATCAAATTAATAAAATTAAAGGGCTGGGGCTTATTCACTTTGCCCCACCCTTTTATTCTCAATATTATTAAAGTGATCGTTAGGAAAGGCGTACTATGGAACAGTATAGTGGTTTGGAATATTTAAAACTCACTAAGCTTCAACGTTTTTGGTATAAATTCCTTTTATTCTTCGTAGGTATTCCTACTTGGTTCAAAAACAAAGGATTAAAGATTTGGTCATACCTTAAAAAGTTTGGAATTTTTGTCAAAGACGATGTCGTCGATTTAGTGATGACCTTCAAAAACGGAAATTGGATCACTCGTTTATCGTATCTTGTCATGGGCTTTGGCTCTGTGATGAGAGGGCAAATTTTAAGAGGTGTTCTTTTCTTCCTTTTTGAAGTCGTTTTTGTTGTTTTTATGTGCTTACCCGGAGTTGGTGGCGGCTATTGGCTCAGCATGATGCCATCGTTAGGTCTTAAAGGACCAATCGTGGAATATGATGATGTCCTCGATACTTATGTAACTCATTATTATGACAACTCCTTTAGAATTCTTCTTTATTCGGTTTTGACGATTTTCTTCATTATCGCTTTCATTTACACATGGCGTTTGAATGTTAAGCAAAATCGTATTTCTGAGGAGATTCTTGCTTCGGGCAAAAAGTTAAAGAGCGGTAAAGAGGATTTGCATTCTCTTATCGATGATCAATTCCACAAAACCTTGCTTGCTTTGCCTGTTACCGGCATTATTGTTTTCACTGTCTTGCCGATTCTCTTCATGATTTTGGTTGCTTTCACCAACTATTGCGGGAATAACAACGGCTATACGAATAATCTATTCACTTGGGTTGGCTGGCAAAACTTCGCTACCATGTTTAACTGGTCAAGCGGTTCGAATGCTTATTCGGCGGCCTTTGGCGAAATCCTTCTTTGGACGCTTATTTGGGCTTTCTTTGCCACTTTCACAAACTATTTCTTAGGCATGATCGTTGCCATTATGATTAATAAGAAAGGTATCCGCTTGAAGAAGGTTTGGAGAACGATTCTCGTTCTTACAATCGCCATCCCTCAATTCATCTCGCTTCTTTATGTCTCTAAAATGTTCGCGAATAACGGCATTGTCATCGCTAAGCTCCGCGATTGGTTCGGAGTCACCGGATTCAGTTTCTATGATAATCCACATTGGGCGAGAGTCACCGTTATCTTCATCAACATTTGGATTGGTATTCCGTACTTAATGTTGATTGCCACTGGTATCTTGATGAATATTCCAGAAGACTTGTATGAATCAGCGAAGATCGATGGCGCGAATGTCTGGCAGCAATATATGAAGATCACTCTTCCATACATGCTATTCGTTACCGGGCCATACTTATTGACTTCCTTCATTAGCAACATGAATAACTTCAACGTTATCTACCTTCTTACCGCTGGCGGTCCAACTAACGCTAATGCTTCTGGCGCTTCTGGCTCAGTTGGTTACACTGACTTGCTTGTCACTTGGTTATTTAAGATCACTACCGGTACAGATTCCCAATACTACATGGCTTCAGTCGTCGGTATCTTGGTATTCGTTGTGGCTGCGGTTATCTCCCTTGTCGTCTATAACCTTATGCCATCCAATAAGAATGAGGAGGACTATCAATAATGGAAAAAGAAAAAGATACGCTTGTTGAAACCTCCGAAACTTCAACAACTAGCGAAAACACTGAAGAAGCTGTTACTGAAACGGTCGAGACGGCTGAAACGGTCGAGATGGCTGAACCGGTTTATTTTGGGGAAAGCGGCACCGCCGTTGAAAAGCGCCATATGGGCCTTAAGACCAAAAACGCGATCGGAAATACCATTATCTATGTAATCTTGGTTGCGATGTCTATCCTTTGGCTATTGCCATTCGTCGGAATCTTGCTTGATAGCTTTGAATGCGCGACTAGCGCCCCTCATGGATACATGTGGCCAAAACAATGGGGCGTCGACAATTATGTGAAATTATTCACTGAGAACACGAACATTCAATTCGTTCATTGGTTCCTTAACACCCTCATCATGGCGATTGTGGTCGCTATCGTTCAAACTATCATCGTCTTATGCATGAGCTATACCTTGAGCCGTCTTCGTTTCAAAGGACGTAAATTCTTAATGAATTTCATGCTTGTCCTTGGTATGTTCCCTGGCATGTTGACGATGATTATTCTTTATCGCGTCTTGGCCGATATGGGAATGACTGGCGAGAGCGCCGTTCCCGGCTTAATCTTAGTTTATGTCGCTAGCTCAGGTATGGGATATTACGTTTCCAAAGGCTTCTTTGATACTCTTCCAAAGAGCTTGGATGAAGCGGCAAGAGTCGATGGCGCAACTAATTCCCAAGTTTTGCGCAAAGTTATTCTTCCACTTTCAAAGCCGATCGTCATTTATACCTTGCTTACCGCCTTTATGGGTCCTTGGGGCGACTTCGTCTTTGCAAAATATATTGCAGCAAATAACCCATCTGGCTTCAACGTTGCGGTTGGTTTGCAAAACATGATTGGAACCGATTCTTCTCTTAACACTAACTATGGCGCATTCTGCGCGGGTGGCGTTATCGTTGCCGTTCCAGTCGCAATCTTGTTCATTTGCTTACAGAAATACTATGTCGAAGGTGTCACTGGTGGCGCCGTCAAAGGATAGGAGAATAAAACAATGGCAGAAGTTAAACTTACAAATGTTAAAAAAATCTATCAAGGCGGCGTAGTTGCTGTCCATGATTTCAATCTTACCATCGCCGATAAGGAATTCGTCGTATTCGTCGGTCCTTCCGGATGTGGCAAATCAACGACCCTTCGTATGATCGCTGGTCTTGAAGAAATAAGCGAAGGAACCGTCGAAATTGACGGCGAAGTCGTCAATGACCTTCAACCAAAAGATCGTCATATCTCCATGGTCTTCCAAAACTATGCGTTATATCCTCATTTAACCGTTTTCGAGAACATGGCATTCCCTCTTCGCTTAATTCGTCCGAAGATGAGCCAAGATGAAATTTATAATCGTGTCACGAATGCCGCTGAAATCTTAGGCATCACACCTTATTTGACCCGTAAGCCAAAAGCTTTGTCTGGCGGTCAAAGACAGCGTGTCGCCATCGGCCGTGCCATGGTTAAAGACTGCAAAGTCTTCTTGATGGACGAACCTTTGAGTAACCTTGACGCGAAGTTACGTAACCAAATGCGTGCTGAAATCATTCTTCTCCGTAAGAAGATTCAAACAACCTTCGTTTATGTTACCCATGACCAGACTGAGGCAATGACCTTAGGCGACAGAATCGTTATCATGAAAGATGGTTTCATCCAACAAGTCGGAACTCCTCATGAAGTCTTCGATAAACCAAAGAATCTCTTTGTTGCCGAATTCATCGGCGCTCCGAAGATGAATACTTTCCCAGCCCATTTGTCTCTAGAAAAAGGCAAATATTATGTCGAAGCTTTTGGTGGGAAGCTCCCTATCAACGATGAAAGGGCTGATCTTATCAAAGAAAAGATCGAAGTCGGTAGCGAAGGCATCGATTTGACCTTAGGCGTCAGACCAGAACACATCGTTATTACCGATGATGCCAAAGAATCGATCAAGGTTACTATCCAAGTTAACGAAATGATGGGTAGCGAGCTCCATTTGCACGTTTTAACGGTCGATGGCACCCCACTTGTCGTCAGAGTTCCAACAATGCAGCTTACTGAGGAAGACAGGGATGCGATGATTGCCGGAAGAGAATTGAATATTCGCTTCGATGGAAAAGTCATGCAATTCTTTGACACCCAAAGTGGTTTGTCTCTTATCAATAACGACTAATCTTGATATGATTTTAGGGCGTGTCAACCACGCCCTTATTTATTTAAAAACAAAGAAGGGAAATTATATGAATAGAAAAAGTGCTTTAGCCTTTTCTCTCATCGCGATGCTATTAGCATCTTGCTCTGGCAGCGGAGCTAGTAACAGCGATAGCGGAAGTTCGAAGACGAGTTCCACCAATACATCTAGCTCTAGCAATTCCAGCACTTCGGTTTGCTCAATCAGCTCTTCTTCCGATGAAGAGGATGAGATTTTCAATCGTAATGATGGAAAGGCTTTAGAAGTCACCGAAGTCAGCAATAAATATACTGTCGGAAGCAAAACCAATCCCGCTCCTTATGATTATGATAGTGTCTACGTCAATCAGCCGACAAATACCCTCGCTAATGATTTTGCCTGGGGCGTTGATTGCTCATCTTTATATGATGTTGAAACTGCGGGCGGAAGATTTTATGACGAAGACGGGAAAGAAGCGGATTTATTCCAAATATTAAAAAAAGGTGGCGCGAATTATGCCCGTTTCCGCCTTTGGGTTGATCCATATGATAAAAACGGTGTCAGCTATGGCGGGGGCACAAACGATATCTCCCATGATATTTATCTTGCTAAGCGCGCTGCAGCCGCTGGCATGAAAATCATGGTTGATTTCCATTATTCTGATTCCTGGGTTGATCCATCGAAGAAGTGGTCTCCGAAATCTTGGATGTATTTGAATTGCAATGGCGTGCCGACCATCAACGAAAAAACGCAATATAAGCGCGTTGGCGATTATACCGCCCATGCCTTGAACGCCTTTAAGAATGCTGGCCTTGAAGTTAGCGCCGTCCAAATCGGAAACGAGGTCAATAACGGCATGGCCGGAAGCAGCAATGCAAAATCTTATTATTTTGCGGCGATGGTCAAAGCTGGCGTTGAAACCGCTAGAAGCGTCTATCCTAACGTTAAGACGATCGTTCATCTTGCTAACGTCAATAAGCCTGATACCGTTTACGCAGTCTATAATAACCTTGTTAAATGGAAAGTCGATTGGGATGTTTGCGGCTTAAGCTATTATCCATACTGGCA
>CAVAYV010000092.1:0-2623 GCA_963593015.1 bacterium
AACGCTAGAAGATGAATTCTCTTCTGTTACGCCCACGTTTGTCTTAGCCATAAAAATAAAAACTGGCCTTCCTGCTTTATAAAGAATCGACTTTAAGAATAGCTATATTTGTCCCCACTACTCTCGGGCAAAGTATAGCATAGTCAATCAAAAAAAAAAAAAAAAACAATTCAAAAAATTTAGTAAATAACTGAATTTTTTTGAAAAATAGTAAGGTTTTAATGAACGTTATTGCTACAAATATTTATGTTTGGCTAAAACGCAAATATCAATATAGGCAGCGGTACATCAATTGATGGCATTGCTGTATGTCTAATATTTGTTTGGAATCGGAGTCGTATAGCAAGATAAAAAAAGGATTATGGATTGATATTAGAATACTCTTTAAGGCTTAAGCCTCGGGCTAAAATCAACTACAAAATACGTCGTTTTGTTGAAAGCGAATAAGTTATCAGTAGCAAAATCGCCATATAAATTAGATGGCTGAAGCGTAGATGAAAAAGACGAATCGAGGATATGATTTATAGTATCTATTTCTATTCGCCCGTGGATAAATTAGTAGCAAATAATCGTCAGGATGGCCATAACGGTTCAATCTTTTTATAGGTTGGTGTAAAGCCATTGCGATATATTTTCCCATTGGAATCTTTGCAAATTTTATAAGATTACAACGCAAATTGCAGGTATGGTACCAGCTTACGTTTTATCTTATTCGCCGGGAATTGGGTGTTTTGCCATTATGGAAACACTTTTTGATTTTTCTTCGTTTTGTGTCACGATAAATGTCATTTTCGTAGCGGATAATTATCAAACACACGAACCATTCGCTAACCGTGTTGTAGCCGCTTGGTAGGCAAAAGGCGAATAAGCCAGTTGACAAATTTCGGCAATAGCGCCTTAAAAAGGCATGTGGAAAAGGGAGCTGCACAAGCCAAAATTCAAAAAGAACGGCAAAGTTCTTTGAAAATCATCTAGAACAATTATTTATTCTGTTTAAAGATCAGATAAGTCTACTTTGTATATCATGTCTTTTAATTCATCCCTTTTAAAAAACATAATCATGTATATTGGCAAATAAATCTTCTTATCTCTAACGGATATATTTCGATCAGATAATATGTAGGCCTTATTCAAATTGTATTCTGGGCTTTCTAAGACGTTGTTCAAGGCGCTGTGTTTTTGATAAGCTTTGCCAGATTTGATTTCCAAAGGGATGACTTCTCCTTTGTTTTCAATCAAAAAGTCCAATTCACCCATTCGATTGCTCTTGAAATAATATAAATCAAATCCTTTAGATGATAATTCCTCCGCGATGGCGTTTTCATATACGGATCCGAAATTAATGTCTTTTTCTTTGTTCAATATTTAATTTGCAGATTATTATCCATATATTGGCTCGCCAATAATCCTACATCAGAGCAAAAAAGCTTAAATAGATTTCGCGACTTGCTTAAAATAAGGAGGATTTTAGGTTCATCTGCGCAATAGCAAGGCAATGCCACCCCTGCGTCTTTAAGCCAAATAAAGCTATTCTCATATCGTGAAAACTTTAAATTTTCATTTAGATTTTTCATGATGAAACGTTTGTTTTGATTATTGAGTTCACTAGGAATCAAATCAAAGATCTCTTTAATATGCAATCTGTTATCAGCATCATATTTAGCAATATCCTGCCTATATAAATTGCAAATATTCTCTGTTCCATCACAACGTCTTTTAAATTGTTTGTTTCTAAATATTTTTTTACGACAGAAGGCATGCCACCCACGATTAAATACAAATGAAACATGTCGATTAGCTTATCGTGAACTATATCGTCAACCTTGGTCAATGTTTCAAAATTGGTTTTTAGTTTGTCTAGCACATCGGCATTTAAGCCATTCGCAAGCAAGAATTCTTCGAAATCTAGCGGGAACATTTGCAATATTTCCAAATAGCCCACGGGAATCGATTTTATGTCTTTTAGCTCTGTTCCAAGCAACGATCCGCTTAATATATATTTATAAGACCCTTCTTCAACCAAGAATTTTATAGCGGTAATAACATTAGGCGCCGATTGCACCTCATCTAAAAAGATAACCGTTTTGCCTTTTATAAATTTCTTGTTTGAGAGGGCAGAAAGTCTAAATAATAAATCCTCGCTGCTTTTAGAATTTTCGATAGTTTCTTTTACTTTATCATTTTCAAACAAATTAAATTCAACATAGTATCCATCATCGACGTTTTCTTTTAAAAATTCTCTTATGATGTATGTCTTTCCAACTTGTCTGGCGCCAGTAATCATTAAGGCTTTGTTGCTGCCTAAATACCATTTTTTTAATTTCGATATTACTTTTCTATACATATTTCGTTGCCTATTGCAGCTTTGTTTTGGTTTAAATTGTCCGCTTTTAAAAACTTTTATTTGCCACTTTTGTCCGCTTTTACAACTTTTAATGTTATTTTTTTGCACTGGTTTGCACTGGTAACCTAAAAGCAGACACCACAAAATTTTATAGGTAGGACGTTTTAATATGCATGAAGCCCGCTATTAAAAAGTTTAGATCATCTAAATGGCACTTTGATGAATTCAGATCTAATATAAGTTTCCTAAAATCACTTCGTTAAAAAAGCAATCATATAG
>CAVAYV010000093.1:0-2455 GCA_963593015.1 bacterium
GACATATCCAAAAGTGCCGTAAAATCGGCACTTTTTTAGTTTTGGGCTAAAAATGGTGAAAAACACCTAAAAATGGTCAAAATGCCGGTAGACAGTAAGTGCCAATAGGGGTGCAAGGTAATCTAGCACATCAATTGACACTTACAATATTTCCAACAACCATTAATATTCTACTATTAATACCATATTGGGCCCAAAATACTTGATTTTATAAGTGCTTTGGTGTAAACTTGGTAATATAAGAGGTGCGAGATGGAACTATTGCCGAAACTAATAACGAAAGAAAAAGTTATAAATCAATTCAAAGACGATAAGCAATATTCGAACTGGATTTCGAATAAACTCAGATCAAAAGTCTACGTGAAGATACGAAGCAACCTGTATGCTTTAATCGACCCTTCGACGAACGATATTTATTCGAACAAGTTTGAAATCGCCAGCAACATCTCGGAGACCTCCTACATTTGCTTTCATTCCGCTCTTGAATACTATGGGATAGCGAACCAGGTTTTCAACGATGTTACGGTTGGTAGTCTCACGAAATTCAACGATTTCATCTTTGGGGACAACGAATTCATTTACAAACGCTCTAAAAGCACGGCGTTCGTGAATGACGTCGTCAGTGAAGGAATAATGGTAACTTCCCTTGAGAAGACAATCGTGGACTGCATAGACGAGATTGATTTTTCTGGTGGGATAGAGGAAGTGCTCAACGCTCTTGAGCAAGTCAAATACCTGAAAGAGGAAAAATTAATCGAGATCTTAGAGGATAGTGATAAAACGTTCCTATACCAAAAGGTCGGATACTTGCTTGAGATATACAACGACCAATTGAATCTGTCTGAAGAATTCTTTAATCGATGCAAGTCTCATCTGACAAACAAAACGAACTATCTCATGAAGGGCGAATTCAAAAGCGCAACCCTCAACAAGGACTGGAATCTGATTGTTCCAAAAGACATCAAATCGCGCATTAACGGAGGTTATTGATGAATTACACAAAACAGTATCTAACAGAGTTGGCTTCAAAAACGAATTTCATCAAGGACAATCTAGAGAAGGTGCTGAGACTATCAGAGGTATTGAGGTTCCTGAATTCGGAGCCATATTTTCAAGGCAAACTTGCCTTGAAGGGAGGGACAGCAATCAACCTGACATCTGTGGAGCTGCCGCGCCTTTCGGTGGACATCGACTTGGATTTCACGAGCAACCTTTCAAAAGAAGATATAGAGGAAGTAAAATCCGAAATGAGCAAGAAGCTAACTGATTACATGTGGCAGGAGGGCTATTCCTTGAATGCAGAGCCTAGAAAGCATTACGCCCTGCTTTCCTTTTCGTTCGCCTATATCAACAATGTCGGCAACAGGGACAGCATCAAAGTGGAAATCAACTTTATGGACAGATGCCATGTTTTGCCTTTGGAATACAAGAAAATCAAAGGAAAGGGCGTTATTGAAGGATTTGATATTCTTGTGTTGAATGACATCGAGCTTTACGCAAGCAAAATCAATGCACTCCTGTCACGTGCCACACCAAGGGATTTATATGACGTGAACGCCATGATCAATGGCAACATCATCGAAGACAGCAATCTATTACGAAAATGCCTGATCTTTTATAATATGGTCGGCGGTGAGCAGGACATAGATGATATTTCGTTCGAGAAGATTGAAAGTTTAAATTTCACAAAATTCAAAACCCAGCTCAAACCGGTCCTGGCTAAAAGCGACAAATTTAACTTGTACGATGCGAAAACTAATGTCATTGGCTACTTGAAGACTTTGTTATCGATAAATGAAAATGAGAGAAAATTCATAGAAGAATTCAGGAAAAAGAACTATAAACCAGATTTGCTTTTCGATGACGAAGCAACAATCGAAAATATAAAATTCCATCCGATGGCGTTATGGAGATGCCAATGCACACTGGAATCATCTCGCAAAGAAACCGATGCCGAGATGGAATGAATTTCGCTGTTCGAATGCTGTATAAAAATATGACAAATCTAATGGATATCAAATTATTTCCAAGACATTTGGCAATATAAAACCTATAGCGTAATGAGAGTATAAAAAGCTGATTTTCCACTATTCGAAAGGCTATCTCAAAAAAGTAAAATAGTGGCGGAAGTTGAGAGGTAGGCTTCAAATAAAAATGGCTTGATTAACCTCTAGAAGTAGTGGAAGCAATCTCCACTCAGTAGTGGAAAATAACTCTTCACTACATTCTCCACGCTTTTTGGAAAAACATATGACTATGCCTTTCTTCATGATACAGGACAGGATGGAGAATGCTGAAATAATAAAATTGAAACGAATCATTGAAGATGCAAGACAATGTGGAATTCAGTATATAATCCCTATCTTGCATGATAGAATCGAAAACTTAGAAATCGATGAATCTGAGATAATCCTAAAGCTTTCAAAAAGTGAAAAATTATTTAAGTGCTAAAGGG